>NZ_JBLFFK010000010.1:0-199805 GCF_051400715.1 Neorhizobium descurainiae | reverse complement strand
GCGAGAGGGCGGGGATGAGAAAGAGGTCAAGTGATTGATAAGGCTGGGACGGGTTTGAGTTTTATCCATCGGTCCCGGTGGATGCCGCCACACCCCCCTCTGCCCTGCCGGGCATCTCCCCCGCAAGGGGGGAGATCGAATGGGGGCGCCGGCTTCCCCAAGCAATAAGCTCTGCTGTCCGGCACATCCTTGGTTTGGCGGGAAGGGCCGCCGCTTGTGATCTCCCCACCTGTGGGGGAGATGGCCGCCCTTCGACAAGCTCAGAAGGCTAGAGGGAGTGTGGTGAGGCAGCGCCTGCCGCCTAGCGCGGCGCGGTGCCGCCGAGCTTCTGCTGGACGGCGTCGACATGGCCGCGGACATAAAGCGCGATGGGCTTGCCGCCCGTGCCGGTGAGGGCGAGCGCGATGATCGTCACGTCCTCTTCGAAGGTCGTCACATAGGCCACCTGCGCGGGATTGACGTAGACGGGCTGATTGTGGGTGTTCTTGAAGCCGATCAGCGCCATACGTCTTTCTCCTTCTGTTGCGTGGCGGATATGCCAATGCCATGCGGAGGTTGAAGGAGATTTAACGGGGTCTGAGACCTGGGCGGTTGGAGGTGGTGGAAGGGGCGGCGGCTCGCCTATCGTCATCCACGACCCACCCTTGCCCGCACGCCAGACCCGCTCCATCTTCCTTTCGGCAAAGCGAGGGAGGGTGGAATGAAGGTCATCGTCGGCTTCTTTACGACCAAGCCCGGAAAGCGGGCGGAATATCTGGAGGCGGCGCGGGATCATCTCGAGCAGAGCAGGCTCGATCCGGACTGCTTCTACATCGAGCTCGTGCCCATGCCGGACGATCCGGACAGGATCCTGCTCGCCGAAGCCTTCACCAGCGAGGAGGCGCATCGCCGCCACGAGGATACCGACCATATGCGCGCCCTCTGGGCCGTCGGTCCGAAACTGCTCTCGCATGTGGTGATCGACAACGTGATCTCCGAGCAGGTGCAGCATATCGATGAGCGGTTCGGGTGAGGGTGGGAACGTCGCCGCCCCGTCATCTGCCGGCCGGCATCTTCTCCCCCGAGGGGAGAAGAGACTCGCGGCTACCGCCCTGGCCGGCCGGTCTTGCCCTTTGTCCGTCCCTTGCGCTTCTGCTCGCCAGCATCTTCGTAGGAGCCGGCGCCTATTTTTCCTCTGACAACCGGCCGCGCGCCATCGTCGCGCTCCGGCTGCCCCTCCGGAAGCGGCGAGAAGCGGTTGCCGGCTTCGGTCTCCGGCTTCGGCGGGAGCTTGCCCGTGACCGGCTTTTCCGTCCGGCCGACGGTCATTTCGTCCAGCGTGTTCTTGCGGAAGAGGCCGCCCTTTGCGGGTTCGGCGATGTCACGGCCCATTTCGTCGAGATGCGGCTTGCGGAAGAGCGGAGTGGGCGTATCGGTGCCCGGTCCCATGTCGTCGAGGGAGGGTTTGGCAAACAAAGACTTATGGGTGGGTGGGGCACCACCCCCTTCCGTCCTGCCGGACATCTCCCCCTCAAGGGGGGAGATCGACTCGCGGCGGCTCCTCGCTCCGCCTTTACCGCTTTCCTGTGACCGAGCCTCTTCCTTCGCCATCGGGTCGTCCATGACCGCGAGCTCGGCGGCCTTGAGGCGTTTGATCTCGTCGCGGAGACGGGCGGCCTTTTCGAAGTCGAGGTCGGCGGCGGCGTCGCGCATCTGCTTTTCGAGCGCGTTGAGATGCGCCTGCAGATTGTTGCCGACGAGATGGCCGCCATCGGCAAACCCTTTGCCGGAGACGCCGGAAATGTCGGCGCGGACATGGTCGCGCTCGTAGACGCTATCGAGGATGTCGGAGATTTTTGCCTTCACCGATTCCGGCGTGATGCCGTTGGCGGTATTGTATTCCATCTGCTTTTCGCGGCGGCGGGCGGTCTCGTCTATGGCGCGCTGCATCGAGCCGGTGACCGTGTCGGCATAGAGGATGACCTTGCCGTCGACGTTTCGCGCGGCGCGGCCGATCGTCTGGATGAGCGAGGTTTCGGAGCGCAGGAAACCTTCCTTGTCGGCATCGAGGATGGCGACGAAGCCGCATTCGGGAATGTCGAGGCCCTCGCGCAGCAGGTTGATGCCGACGAGGCAGTCGAAGGCGCCGAGGCGGAGATCGCGGATGATCTCGATGCGCTCCAGCGTGTCGATGTCCGAATGCATATAGCGGACGCGAATGCCCTGTTCGTGCAGGTATTCGGTGAGGTCTTCCGCCATGCGCTTGGTGAGCACCGTGCAGAGCGTGCGATACCCCTTGGCGGCGGTCTCGCGGATTTCGCCGAGCACGTCGTCCACCTGGGAACGGGCGGAGCGGACTTCCACCGGCGGATCGATGAGGCCGGTCGGGCGGATGACCTGTTCGGCGAAGACGCCGCCGGATTGTTCCATCTCCCAGCCGCCGGGCGTGGCGGAAACGGAAATGGTCTGCGGCCGCATGGCGTCCCATTCCTCGAAGCGGAGCGGGCGGTTGTCCATGCAGGACGGCAGGCGGAAGCCGTATTCGGCGAGCGTCGCCTTGCGGCGGAAGTCGCCGCGATACATGCCGCCGATCTGCGGCACGGTGACGTGGCTTTCGTCGATGAAGATCAGCGCGTTGTCGGGGATGTATTCGAAGAGGGTGGGCGGCGGCTCGCCGGGGCGGCGGCCGGTGAGATAGCGCGAATAGTTCTCGATGCCGGCGCAGGAACCGGTCGCCTCCAGCATTTCGACATCGTAGCGGGTGCGCTGTTCCAGCCGCTGGGCCTCCAAGAGGCGGCCGGCCTTTTCCAGCTCGGCGAGGCGGAGTTTCAGCTCCTCCTTGATCGCCTTGATGGCGCCGTTGAGCGTCGGGCGCGGCGTCACGTAGTGCGAATTCGCGTAGATCTTCACCGATTTCAGGTCGCCGGTCTTCTGGCCGGTCAGCGGGTCGAACTCGGTGATCGCGTCGATCTCGTCGCCGAACATCGAAATGCGCCAGGCGGCATCTTCCAGGTGGGCGGGGAAGATTTCGATCGTGTCGCCCCGCACGCGGAAGGAGCCGCGCACGAAATTGATGTCCTGCCGCTTGTATTGCTGGGCGACGAGGTCGGCGAGGAGCTGGCGCTGGTCGAGCCGGTCGCCGACCGTCATCTGGAAGGTCATTGCCGTATAGGTCTCGACCGAGCCGATACCGTAGATGCAGGAGACGGAGGCGACGATGATGCAGTCGTCGCGCTCGAGCACGGCGCGGGTGGCCGAGTGGCGCATCCGGTCGATCTGCTCGTTGATCGACGATTCCTTCTCGATATAGGTGTCGGAGCGCGGGACGTAGGCCTCCGGCTGGTAGTAGTCGTAATAGGAGACGAAATATTCGACCGCGTTGTTCGGGAAGAAGTTCCTGAATTCCGAATAGAGCTGCGCGGCGAGCGTCTTGTTGGGCGCGAGGATGACGGCCGGGCGCTGCGTCGCCTCGATCACCTTGGCCATGGTGAAGGTTTTTCCCGAGCCCGTGACGCCGAGCAGGACCTGGGACCGGTCTCCCGAGTTGATGCCCTCGACGAGGTCGGCGATGGCGGTCGGCTGGTCGCCGGAGGGCTTGTAGTCGGTGACCATGCGGATGGGAATGCCGCCCTCGGATTTTTCCGGGCGTTCGGGCCGGTGCGGTGTCCATATCTGACCGTTCTTGAACAGCGGATTGCCGCTCTCGATCAGCTTCGACAGGGCTTCCACCGTGGCGGTGACGGCGCCGGGCGCGAGCGACTGCGCGTCTTCGAGCGAGACGTCGAGGCCGGCGACCGGGTTGAGGCCGGCGCGGGCGCGCGTCTTCGGATCCGACGAGGCGCCGATCGACACGCCGCGAGCGGTCTTCGAGGCGGTGGTGTTCTTCGCGGTCTTCGGAGCGGCCTTTTCGGCCTGCTTCTGCGCCTCCTGGCGGGCCTCGATCTCGATCCTCTTGCGGTGCTTGCCGGCCTTGGAGGCGATCTCGCGCTGCGTCTCGACGGAAGAAGCTTCCGCTTCCGCCTCGAGCTGCCTCACCCAGTCGGCGACGGAGCCGGAGAGCGGCGCGCCTTCGAACGACGATTGCGGGGCTTCCTCGAAACCGGGGCTCGAGGTGGGGGATTTTTTCGGTGATCTGGCCATGCGCCGAATATGGAGAAAGTCACGCCGAAAGGGAAGGGGGCCGGGTTACAAAACAAGTACAAAAGGGAAACGGGTTTTCGCCGGACGGGGATGAGGCAGGGCGGACGATGCTGCCGGCGCCAGGCCTGCATCTCGGACGCGGGTCAAACGATGACGGGCATCATCCAGGCGACGAATTCCGAGAGGACGGCGCCGGTGGAATCCTTTTCGACCAGCGGATAGGCCATCTCCCGCACCGTGTCGGATTGGTTGCCGCCGAGCAGGGTCACGCTGTCCTGCGTCCATCCCGTCACGAAGCCGACATGTCCCGTTCCCGTGGACCAGGAGGCATCGTCGAACGGCGCATAACGGCGGACCGCGATCGCCCCGACGGCCGGAGCGGGCAGCCTCTTGAACTGGTTGTTCTTGTTCCAGAAGAAGGAGCGGGCGCCGGGGTGATTGGTGCCCATATGGCCGCTGGTGATCAGGCAATAGTTGACGAAGGCCGCGCACCAGTCCACCTCGTCGCCGCCGACCGGATCGAACCAGGGAGCGCAGACCTCGAAATAAAGAAGGATGCGGGGATTTTCGCCGGGATCGCGCCACTGGCTCCTTTCTCCCGCGGGCAGGGCCGCCTCCCTTCGCGCGACCGCCATCCAGTCGTTCGAGGCGGAGGCGGCGGAGGAAGGAACGTCCGGTGTCCGGCCGATCAGCGGGGCCGGCGGCGCGTTCGGCCGCACCGTGCCTTTGATCCAGCCCTCGATCTTCTGGATCGTCTGCGCGACCTTCTTCCGATCCCGTTCGCTCAAGGTCGACAGCACCGTTGCGAGCGCGATGCCCGTTTCACGGTGGATGAAATCGGCGTATTCCTGCGAATTGTTCCCGTCCCCGGGCGGCGCGTAGCGGAAGACGGCGTCCCTGAGCGTGAGCCTGGCATAGGCCGCGGTCTTGAGAAGCGCGACGATCGCGGCCATGCCGGTTGCCTCGTCGGGAAATATCGCGAAGCTGCCGTCGTCGCCGATCGCGCCGCAATTGATCGAGAAATCGCCTTTCCTGATATTGCCCGGATTGCAGTTGCGCCATGATCTCGATCCGCCTTCGCGGACCTGTTCTCGCCCCTGCGCGTCGACGTAAAGGATGATCCTCGACGCCATGACGCGGGCATGCACGAAGTTGTCCGGCGATCCCGCGGGCGGCGGTGCGGGGTCGTCCATGTTGGGAACGGGCGGCCTTGGCGGGGGTCTGGGGGCTTCCGGATTTGGCTGGCGGGTCGAAGCTGCGCCGGCGCCCGGGCCATACACGACGGTATAGGTCCCGTCGGTCGTCTTCTCGATCGACGTCACCGTCATGCCGCTGATGCGAATGGTGAAAAGCACGTCGGCCAGGCCTGCTTCAGGTACGCCGGTGATCGTCATGAATTCCTCCTCCATGGTCTTTGTCGAGAGCTTGGCATCGGCCGCATCGGCGTCAGCCCGGCTTCTTCAGTCCGCGAGCCTCCACGAACCGGCGCCGGGCGGTGGCGAACTGCGGGGCGTGCACAAACTGCGTGAGATCGGCGTTCATGTTGTTCCCGCGGAGCCATCCGAGCACCGCCTGCTGGGCTGCTTCGCCGCTCCGGAGATAGTCGAGGATGAGGCCGGTGGCCTCGTCGGCGGCATAGGCGTAGATGGTCTCGGTTCTGGTTTCTTCGGTGCGGGCGAGCAATTGCGAGGTCTGCTCGTCGATGCCGATCAGGCCCGCGGTGATCGTGCCCGCCGACGCATAGTCGTTGACGTCCATCAGGGCGAGTTCGAGCGGGTATGCGGCCGTGTCCAGCGCCAGCTTGTCGAGGATCGACGAACGCACGCCGTTCCTGTTCGCGCGCATCTGCTTCTGCAGGAACTGGATCGTCTTCTCCGAAAGAATGCTCTTGTCGTAGGCCGCATGCGCGCCCTTGATGCCGGTATCGACCGCGGCGAGCACGGTCTTGGCGGTTTTGGTGGCGGCAAGCGTTCCCGCGCCGCTGAGCGACAGGCTCGTCAGCGTGGCGACGAAGGGGACGCCCTGACTTTCCTGTGTCAATTCCGCCGAAAACTTCGCATACTGGATGTCGATCGAGCCCATGGCGCTGAGCACGATCGAGTTCCGCAGGGCCCTTCTGTCGATCTCGCTGGTGGCGGTGTGATAGGCCTCCAGCCGGGAAGGCGCATATCCTCCGGCAAAATAAGCCGTCGTGACGCTATTGTATTGGGCGAGGTTCGGCCCGCCGGCGATCGACGGAGTACAGCCGGCCAGAGCTGCCGTTACTGCGGCCATGCTCATGACTACATGAAAAATTCCCGGCATGTTTCTTGTCCCCTCACGCAATACATAAAGGCACAAGTGTTTCTGATTGAAAACTTATCGCATGCAACCTTAAGGAGATTTGGCGGTTGTACGCGGGGACATGCGCGGGCGATCCGCAACGGGGATTACAAAATGTCCATGTCGCGAAATGGCCGCAATTTTCGACCGTTTCCACCACAATTGTCGCCGACCTTGAAGATGCTCCCGGACAGGGATGCCAGACGAGGACTGACCGCATGGCTCTTTCAAACCCGACCTTGGCCGCAATCCGCTTCGGCTACGGTCTTCGCCCGGGCGAAGAGCCGCCCGCCGATGCCGAAGCGCTGCTGGCGCAGATCGAGGAGGGAGCGTCGGAAAAGCCCGGGTTTCCCCGTGAGGGAGCGGCCGGCCGGCTCGAGAATGCGACGCGCGTTCTTTCGGTGCTCGCTGCCGAGGCGAAGGCCCGCAGGGCCGGCAATCCCAATGAGGGCATCCGCCGAGAAACGCAGCGGGAGGTCCAGCGCACCTACCGTCTCGATGCCATGGCGCGGATGGCCCATGCGGTGCATTCCCCGCTCGGATTTTACGAGCGCCTTGCAAGTTTCTGGGTCGATCATTTCTCGACCAGCGTCCTCAAAGCCCTGCCGATGCGCATGATCGTGCCGCTTTACGAGGCGCAGGCGATCCGGCCGAATATCGGCGGCTCCTTCTCCAAACTGCTTTCGGCGGCGATCCAGCATCCGGCCATGCTGATCTATCTCGACCAGAACCAGAGCGTCGGGCCGGACTCGCCCGCGGGACGCCGGAACCGCCGCGGCCTCAACGAGAATCTCGGCCGTGAGCTCCTGGAACTCCACACGCTCGGCGCCGGCAGCGGCTATACGCAGGACGACGTGCGCGCCGCCGCCCTCGTCCTGACGGGCCTCACGGTCGACAACCGTACGCTTGAAGTGGTCTACCAGCCGCAGCTCGCGGAAGCCGGGCCGATCACGCTGCTCGGCCGCACCTATGAGGACGACGAAGGCGACGGCCAGGATCATGTCCTGATGCTGGAGGATCTGGCAGGCGATCCGAAAACCGCCCGGCACGTCTCCCGCAAGCTCGTCCGGCATTTCATCGCCGACGATCCCCCGGACGACATGGTGGAGCCGATGGTCGAAACCTGGACCGGGAGCCAGGGCAATCTCACGGAAGTCTACCGCGCCATGCTTTCCCATCCGCGCGCCTGGGCGGAGCCGGGCCGGAAGATCAAGCAGCCCTTCGAATTCGTCGTTTCCGGCTTCAGGGCTCTCGGCCTGCCGGAAAAGAATTTCGCAAGTCTCGTGAGCGACCTGGACGACGAGGACGAGGGGCCGGTGGGCAAGGCCATGGAAATGGCCGGCGCCGTCGCGACGCGGGAAGAGGCAAGGCGAAAGGCCAGGCGGGCGAACGCCCTGACGCTCGGCGCCCTGCAGCGCATGGGACAGCCGGTCTGGCAGCCGCCGAGCCCGGCGGGGTTCGCCGACGAGGCAGGCGTCTGGCTGTCGGCAAGCCAGCTCAGCGAACGGATCGCCTGGTCGCGCCTGATCGCCCGAACCTTCGGGCAGAAGATGGAGCCCTCCGCGTTTCTGGAGGCGGCGCTCGGCGATGCCACGCGGCCGGAGACCCGCCAGATCGTAGCGCAGGCGCCGAGCAAGGTGCACGGCATCACCATGGTTCTTGCATCCCCCGAATTCAACAGGAGATGACCCGATGACTTTTCGAGAGAGTGTCCTGTTGTCCCGTCGCGGCTTCCTGGCCGGCGCCTGCTGCGCGGCGGCCGCGCCCATTCTCACGCCGGTGACCTTCGCCGCCACGCCGGGCGACAACCGTTTCGTCACGATCATCCTGCGCGGCGCCATGGACGGGCTCGATCTGGTGCAGCCCTATGGCGATCCGGCCTATGCGGCGCTTCGGCCCAAGCTGGGGCTGACGCCCGAAACGGGCCTCCTCGATCTCGACGGCTTCTTCGGCCTCAATCCGGCCGCGTCGGCGCTGATGCCGCTGTGGCGGGCGGGCGAGCTCTCCTTCGTGCATGCGGTTTCCACGCCCTATCGTAACCAGCGCAGCCATTTCGACGGGCAGGACATGCTGGAGACCGGCGGCAGCGACAAGAGCGAACGCACCGGCTGGCTGAACCGGACGCTGGCGGCCATCCCCAGATCGGACGCGCGCAAGGCGATCGACATCAATACTTCGATGGAACTGATCCTCAGCGGCCCGAACGAGGCGGATTCCTGGTCGAGCCAGAGCAATTTCGCGCTCGCCGAGGACGAGATCGCCTTCCTCGACCGGCTTTATGCCGGAGACGAGGCCTTCGCGAGAGCCATGGCCGAAGCGAAGAAGACGGATATGTCCGCCGATTCCCTCTATGGCGACGAAAAGCGCGGGGCGGGCATCGCCGACATGGCGCGGCTTGCCGGCGGCATGCTGCGCGAGGACTACAGGATCGCCAGCTTCTCGATCAACGGCTGGGACACGCATGTGGGCCAGAAGGGGCAGTTCGCAAAGGCGGTGAATGGGCTGGCGGCCGCCGTCACCGCGCTGAAGGATGCGATGGGCGAGGAAGTCTGGAGAAAGACCGCGGTGCTGGCGATGACGGAGTTCGGCCGGACCGCCCGCGAGAACGGCACCAACGGCACCGACCACGGGACAGGCGGGCTTGCGGTTCTGGCCGGCGGCGCCATCCCGGGCGGCAAGGTTTTGGGGACGTGGCCCGGCCTTTCCGACGACAGGCTGCTCGACCGGCGCGACCTGATGCCGACCGGTGACGTGCGCGAGGTCGCCGCCGCCATGCTCTACCGGCAGTTCGGCATCGACCCCGACAATCTCACCGCCAAGGTCTTTCCGGGCCTCACCTTCGACAAGTCCTCGGCTTATCTGAGGGGGTGAAGCGGGTACAATCAATCCCCGGCGGGCCAGCCGGGCAGCAGGGTGATGCCGAATTTCGAGGATGCCGTCCGAAGGCGGTCGATTTCCTCGGGCGTCGGCGGTCCGACAACCTCGCCCTGCCGGAGTTTGTGGCCGGCTTCCTCCAGGAACGCGTCGAAGAGAGGCGGCGTATCGATCAGGATATAGCGTGCCGGCCGGCCGCTCGTATTCATGAGTTGATGCGGCACCCCGCGCTTGAGAAAGACGCTCTGGCCGGCGGCCAGCCGGTGGGCCTCTCCGTCGATCACGGCGGTCAACTCGCCCTCGATGACGTAGACGGCTTCATCGTCTCCGGCGTGGACGTGGATGGGCGTCTTCGTATTTCCGCCGCTGACGTTTTCCAGGAGGCAGAACCGGCCTTCGGTCTGCCTGCCCGACAGCAGGAGCTTCATGACCACGCCGGCCAGAACGAACTCCTTCGTTTCCGTGCTGCTCATGGCGATTACCTCTGTTCGAATTCGAACAGTCTCATATAGGGCCCCGGCCGACCGCCGGCCTCAGGTCATGATGTCGTAGACCCTGAAAATCCAGTAGAGCTGGTAGGCGAGCGCGAAGATCACGAAGACCGCATGATAGCGCCGGTTGGCAGTCATCACGGCGATCAGGCTGAGAACGATATAGAGCGCGGTACGCGCCGGATATTCGGGGCCGAGCGACAGGAAATAGTCGCGGCCCTTGAGCGCCGTATCGACGAAGTCGGTGACGAGCATTCCCGCAAGGAAGCCGAAGAACCATTTCCGGCGCGACATGAAATAATGCTCGTAGCCGTCATAGTCCTGCATGGAGGTGGGGAAGATGAGGGCGCAGAGAAAGAAGAACAGCGCGCAGAAGAGGATCAGGAACAGATAGGTGGTGAACTCGATGACGGGCAGGCCGTGCAGCCGGTATTCCCACCACCAGAAATGCACCAGGAAGAGAAACATGAACGCCACCCAGCCGAGATGGACGGCGTAAATGCGGGCGGCGTTGGGGTGCTGCACGATGCCGGCAAGCCCGTTCAGGAGCCGCGCGAGGCTGAGGCTGACCACCATGCCCATCACGATGCGGATATGGGTGAAGGTTTCTGCGGCGGTCGGAGCGTCCATTTCCCTTATTCCTCCGCGGGGACCGGCGTCGGCTTGCCGTCCTCGTCGAGCGCCACCATGATGAAGGTCGCGGCCGTGACCTTTTCCAGGATCCGGTGGCGGGCTCGATGCGCCCAGGCCTCGACGGAAAGCATGATCGATGTGCGGCCGACGCGGGTGATCTCCGTATAGACGTTGAGCGTGTCGCCGATCTTCACCGGCAGCTCGAAGGCCATTTCCTTGACCGCGGCGGTGACCACCCGGCCGCGGGCGCGCTCGGCGGCGCGGATGCCGCTCGCAAGGTCCATCTGGGCCATGACCCAGCCGCCGAATATGTCCCCGGCCGCATTGGCATCCGCCGGCATGGCAAGCGTGCGGAGCGTCAATTCGCCGGTCGGCTTCTTGGTTTCGGTCATGGCTGTCCCTCTTGCTTCGGCGGTTTTCAGGGCGATTCCTCCCGGCAAGAGACTAGCGGTGCCGGCAGGAGAAGAAAACTCTTCCCGAAAAGTGTTTTTCATCAAAAGTTTAGGTGAGGCTAATGCGCGCATTGCGCGATCGTTGTGGTGTTTCACTACCTGGTAACCTTCGATCGTTAGAATTTGAGGCGAATACGAATAAGGGGGGTAGCATGCAACGTTTCACCATTTCCTGGCGGCTTTACTGCCTTGTGCTTCTGTCGCTCGTCATCCTGGGCGGCGCGATGATCTTCAGCCTGTTCCAGAGCTATGCCTCGTCGGAGCGGGAACGCAAGGCGGGCCTTGCCCAGATGAACGACGCCGCGCTGACGGTGCTGAAGAAATATCAGGCGATGGAAGCTTCGGGCGCCATGACCCGCGACGAGGCGCAGGCCGAAGCCAAGGCGGTCATCTCCGTCATGCGCTACGGCGACGGAACCGGCTACTTCTGGATCAACGACATGCTGCCGCGCATGGTCATGCATCCGATCAAGCCGGAGATGAACGGCAAGGACCTTTCGGGCGACAAGGATCCGAACGGCAAGTTCCTGTTCGTGGAATTCGTCAACACGGTGAAGGCGAGCGCGAGCGGCAAGGGCTTCGTCGACTACTACTGGCCGAAGCCGGGCGCCGAGGAGCCGGTCGAGAAATACTCGCATGTGGCCGGCTTCGCGCCCTGGGGCTGGATCGTCGGCACCGGCGTCTATGTGGACGACCTGCATGCCATGTTCCGCCGCGACGCAATCAACTTCGCCTCGATCTTCGGCGTCGGCGCCCTGGTGTTGATCGGCGGCGCGGCTTTCGTCGTGAGAAGCGTCACGGGGCCGATCGGCAAGATCAGGCATGTGCTGCAGTCGATCGCCTCGGGCGAGGCGGGTGTCGCCGTGCCCTGCACGGACCAGAAGAACGAGATGGGCGAGATGGCGCGGGCGCTGGTCGTGCTGCGCGACAGCGTCGAGGAGCGCGCCGAACTGCAGGCCCGCGAGGCCGAGCAGGCCCGCGCGCTGGCGGACGAGCGTTCCGGCAACGAGCGGACGATGGCCGCCGCGGCCGAACGTCAAGCGCGGGCGATGGGCGAACTCGGGCGGGCGCTGGAGGCCCTGGCGGACGGCGACCTTTCCGTCACGCTTGCCGATATCGGCGAGGATTACGCGAAGCTCCGCCATGACTTCAACGCGGCGGTCGGTTCGCTGCACCGGGCGATCGGGGCGATTGCCGAAACGAGCCTGGTGGTGCGCGACAGCGCCTCCGACATTTCCGGCGCGACGGGCAACCTTTCCAGGCGTACCGAACAGCAGGCCGCCTCGCTTGAGGAGACCGCCGCCGCGCTCGACGAGATCACCGCCACCGTCCGCACCGCGTCGGAACGGGCGCATGAGGCGCGCACCATGGTCAACGAGACGAAGGAAAGCGCCGGCCGTTCGGGCCAGATCGTCCGCAACGCGATCGACGCCATGGGCCGTATCGAAGACTCGTCCAACCGCATCAACCAGATCATCTCGGTCATCGACGAGATCGCCTTCCAGACCAATCTCTTGGCGCTGAATGCCGGCGTCGAGGCGGCGCGCGCCGGCGAGGCGGGCCGGGGGTTCGCGGTCGTGGCGCAGGAGGTGCGGGAGCTCGCGCAGCGTTCCGCCAATGCCGCCAAGGAGATCAAGGAACTGATCGGCAATTCCGCCCGCGAGGTGGAAGGCGGCGTCGCGCTGGTACGCTCGACCGGCGACGCGCTGATCGAGATCGCCACGCTGGTCGAGCGGGTCAACGCGCATGTGGAGACGATCGCCACCGCCGCCCGCGAACAGGCGACCGGCCTGCAGGAGATCAACTCCTCCGTCAACCACATGGACCAGATGACCCAGCAGAACGCCGCGATGGTGGAAGAGACCACGGCGGCGAGCCAGACGCTCGCCGAGCAGAGCCTGCAGCTGCAGGGCCTGCTTTCGGCCTTCCGGCTCGGCAACGACGGCAAGGGGGCGGCCTACGGTACCGCGTCCCGCCCCCGCGCCGCCTGACGACCGAGGCCGCTGACAAGACCCGCCGGATCCATGGGTTCCGGCGGGTTTGCTTTTGCCGGGTGTGAGGCGATGCCCATGCCGTTTTGGGGTAATCACGCCTCTCGAAAAGGTCCAGAAAAGGCCTTGTTTGCGCAAGCTTTCGTTTACCGGCTTTCCCTAAAATCCGGAAATGTGTCATTTCGGCACCGGAAGAGTGGCAACTGGTATGGCGTATGCTTCCCTTTCTCGGCGGGCCGCGGGCTGGCTGATGGTCTCGACGATGCTGGTTGCCTGTTCCGCGGGGGATCTCGTGCCGCCCGCGCCGATCGACAACGGCATGCGCGTCGGTGCGATCGAGCCGATGCGCGACGTTCCGCCCGAGCCGGTTTCGCAGCAGGCCTACCGGATGAGCTCCGCGCCCGTCTCGCAGGCGAGCGGCGTCGACTACATGAACGCGCCGAATCCCGGCGGCGGCTATCCCGATGACGGCGGGCAATATCTGCGGGCGCCGGAAGCCGTGCAGTCCGCGCCGCTCGATGCGCCTTCTTCGCAGCAGGCACCGGTGACGCAGCCGGGAAGCTCCGCGCGCCAGGGCCGCCTGCCGATGATCGACAGCGACGAGGCGATGCAGATTTCGGGGCGGCAGGGCTCCGCGAGCCAGGCCGGGGCAGGTGCCGGCCCGATGACCATCCCGGAAGAGGGCGTCAACATGGACGCCGAATTCGGCTTCGGTCCCGACGAGAGCGGTGTCACCGGGCTTGCCGAGGAAGAGGATTCCGACATCGCCGAGGGCGTCGGCGATCAGCCGGTGGTCGACGGCGTCGGCACGGACAATCCGGTCGCCCTCCAGCCGCGCCGCCAGCCGATCTCTGAGCCCCTGACCGATGATGGCCGCGTCGTCGTGCCGCCGAAACGGCAGGGCGCCGGTCTGCAGAGGGACACGACGAATGGCGGCATGACCCCTCCGGGCATGACCTGGGGCGACGGCTCGCGTGTCGTTCCGCCAGGCCGCGCGCCCGCCGCCGGCACGCAGCAGGTGGCAATGCTTCGGCCCGACAATCCCGTCAACGACCGCGGCCCGATCGACGACAGCGGGCCGATGAGCCGGCGCGACCAGCCCTGGCTCAGAGGTGTCATGCCCCGCTCGGAAGTGAGCTGCCGCGCGGAGCTGCGCCGCCTCGGCGTCGAGTTCGAGGACCGCCCGCGCATCTCGCAGGGCCCGAGCTGCGGCATCGACTATCCCGTCAAACTCTCCGGGCTTTCGGGCAATATCGACGTCAAGCCGGCGGTCACGCTCAATTGCCAGACGACGCTCGCTTTCGCCAAATGGGTCAAGAACGAGCTCGCGCCGTCCGCGCGTCTGCGCTATCTTACCGGCGTGAGGAGGATCGTCCCCATGGGCGGCTATTCCTGCCGGCGCATGAACAACAGCCGCCAGCGCTACAATCCGATGTCCGAGCACGCCAAGGGCAATGCGATCGACATCGGCCAGATCGTGCTGAAGGACGGCCACGCGATCTCCGTGCGCAAGAAAGGCCTCTTCTCGTTCCGCGAAGGCGGGCTTTTGAAGGCGGTGCGCAGCGACAGCTGCAAGTATTTCAGTACCGTGCTCGGCCCCGGCAGCAATGCGGAGCACTGGAACCACTTCCATTTCGACCTGCGCTCGCGCAAGGCCGGCCGGCGCTATTGCAGCTGAGGTTGCTCGACCATGGCCACCGCCGACATGCTGCGCCGCCTGGCCCTTTCCCTCGAAGGAACCGTCGAGGCGCCGCATTTCGACCGGGCAGCGTTCAAGGTGAAGCGCATCTACGTGACGCTTGCGGCCGACGGTCTGACGGCGAATTTCAAGTTCACGCCCGACGAGCAGCAGTTCAAATGCATGATGCTGCCGGACGCCTTCTTTCCGGTTCCCAACGCCTGGGGCCGGCAGGGCTGGACGACGGCCGTCCTTTCCGGGCTCGAGGAAGCCGATCTCAAGGATGCGCTCGAGACGGCGTGGCGGCATGCGCTGCCGAATTCGGGAAAAAGCAAGCGCCATACATAAAAAGAAAGCCGGCGCGGAGGCCGGCAAGGGCGGAGACGGGTTCGCGGGGAGAAGCCGTGCCTCCGAAAACGAGAACTCATACTCAAAAACGATGCATGCGCGGCAAGCGGAAATGAGAGGGTCTGAAACGCTTTGGTCATGACGGTCGCGCGAAGGTTGCGTGCGGCGTAGGGGCGGGACCGTTGCTTGCCTGGCGGGAACAATGCTGCATGAACGTCACGGAAAGATGACAGGCGCGGCGACGCTCCTGCTTTCTTTTCCGGCCTCTCCCGCCGGAGAACCAGGATGGCTCCGACCACGCTCGGCGTGAAACGGATTCGGTATTTTCCTGATCTTGATCCCGATATCCCGATCCGATTCTTTCGATCATCATCGTTCGAAGCGGATTGGTCAGGAAAAGCGAACGCAATATTCTTCCTGCGGGGATGGTCTGGCGGGTTGCGTTACCTATATTGGCGGCGAATTCCGCAAATCGATTCCATGAGAAGACCTGTTCCGCATGGCTCCCATCGTCTCCATCAAAAACCTCACCAAGACCTACGAAAACGGGTTCCAGGCGCTCAAGGGCATCGATCTGGACATCGAGCAGGGCGAGATCCTGGCGCTGCTCGGCCCGAACGGCGCCGGCAAGACGACGCTGATCTCGATCATCTGCGGGCTGGTGAATCCGACGAGCGGCAAGGTGCTCGTGGCGGACCATGACGTCGTCAGGGATTTCCGCACGACGCGGGCACTCATCGGTCTCGTGCCGCAGGAACTGACGACCGACATGTTCGAGACCGTCTGGAATACGGTCGGATTTTCCCGCGGCGTGCACGGCAAGAAGCCAAACCCGGCGCTGATCGAAAGCATTTTGAAGGATCTCTCGCTCTGGTCGAAGAAGGACAACATGCTGCGCGAGCTTTCCGGCGGCATGAAGCGGCGCGTGCTGATCGCCAAGGCGCTGGCGCATGAGCCGAAGATCCTCTTCCTGGACGAGCCGACCGCCGGCGTCGATGTCAACCTGCGCCGCGAGATGTGGCAGGTGGTGGAAAGGCTGCGCGAAAACGGC
Source organism: Neorhizobium descurainiae (assembly GCF_051400715.1). NCBI lineage: Bacteria > Pseudomonadati > Pseudomonadota > Alphaproteobacteria > Hyphomicrobiales > Rhizobiaceae > Neorhizobium > Neorhizobium descurainiae. The sequence continues at coordinate 183,846 of NZ_JBLFFK010000010.1, read as the reverse complement.
ACCACCATCATCCTCACCACCCATTACATCGAGGAGGCGGAGGAGATCGCCGACCGGGTGGGCGTCATCAACGGCGGCAAGCTGCTGCTGCTCGAAGAGAAAACGGCGCTGATGCAGAAGCTCGGCCGCAAGCAGCTCCGGCTCGAACTCTCCGAACCGCTGAAGGCGATGCCGGACAGCCTTGCGCTCTACAACCTGACGCTTTCCGACGAGGGCACGGCGCTCGTCCACGAGTACCAGGGCGAGGAAGGGCAGGGCAGCATCGCCTCGCTTCTTGCGGCGCTTGCCGCCGAGGACATTCATTTCCGCGACCTCTCCACGCGGCAGAGTTCGCTCGAGGACATTTTCGTCGCGCTCGTCGGGGAAAAAGCGGGAGAGAAGGCATGAATTTCGAAGCGATCAAGTCGATCTATTTCTTCGAGATGGCCCGCATGCAGCGCACGCTGCTGCAGAGCGTCATCTCGCCCGTCATCACCACCTCGCTCTATTTCATCGTCTTCGGCACGGCGATCGGCTCGCGCATCGACACGATCGAGGGCGTCTCCTACGGCTCCTTCATCACGCCCGGGCTGATCATGCTGACGCTGCTCACGCAATGCATCGCCAACGGCTCGATCGGCATCTATTTCCCGAAATTCACCGGCACGATCTACGAAATACTCTCGGCCCCGGTCGCCATGACGGAAATCCTGCTCGGTTACGTGGGGGCGGCGGCGAGCAAGGGGCTGATCATCGGCCTCATCATTCTCGCGACCGCTTCCTTCTTCGTCGACATCTCGATCGCCCATCCGTTCATGATGATCGTCTTCCTGGTGCTGACGGCGGTGACCTTCAGCCTGTTCGGCTTCATCATCGGCATCTGGGCTAAGAATTTCGAGCAGCTCAACATCGTGCCGATGCTGGTCGTGCCGCCGCTGACCTTCCTGGGAGGCAGCTTCTATTCGATCGACATGCTGCCGCCCTTTTGGCAGGCGGTCAGCCATTTCAACCCGGTGCTTTATCTCGTCAGCGGCTTCCGCTGGAGCTTTTACGAGATCGCCGACGTCAATCCGCTGATCAGCCTCGGCATGATCGGGTTGTTCCTGGCGATCTGCCTGTCGATCCTCGGCTGGATCTTCAAGACCGGATACCGGCTGCGGAGCTGACCGCAGCCGGTATTCCGTCCGTCAGCCCTGGCTGAGCTGCACCTGCCGGCCGCCGCGGGCGACCATGACCGATGCGCCGAGAAGGCTCGCGACGCCGAGGAAGGACATCACGCCGATCGGTCCCTGCAGGTCGATCAGGACGCCGCCGAGCACCGCGCCGCTGGAAATGGCGATCTGGAACGTCGTGAGCAGCAGGGCGCCGGCGCTTTCCGCCTCGTCCGGAGCCGTGCGGGTGATGTAGCTCTGGATGCTGACCGGCAATGCGCCGAAGGCGAAGCCCCACAGCGTGACCGCCACTGCCGAAGCCATGCCGGATGCCCCGAGCGAGGCGAGGATCACGGCGGCGACCGCAATCAGGCCGGCGGCGAACACGACGCCGAGGGTGGCGCTGCGCTCTGTGATCATGCCGCCGACGATATTGCCGAAGAAGCCGCCGATGCCGAAGGCGAGCAGGACGAGAGAGAGCATGTCGACATCAAGCCGCGGAATTTCTTCCAGATAAGGACGGATATAGGTGAAGCCCGCGAAATGGCCTGCGACGATGAACAGCGTGGCGAAGAGGCCGATGCGGATTTTCGGACGCTTCAGGACGGCGGCCAGCGTGCCGAGCCCCGCATGTCCGGCAGGCGGCAGCGAGGGTACGGTGACGGCCTGCACCAGCAGCGCGAGCACGCCGACAGCGGCCGCCAGCACGAAGGCTGCCCTCCAGCCGAGGGTGGAGCCGATATAGGCGCCGAGCGGAGCGGCGGTAACCGTCGCGACCGACACGCCGGTGAAGATGATCGCCATCGCCCGCGGCAGCAGGTCCATGGGCACGAGCCGCATGGCAAGCGCACCCGACATGGCCCAGAAGCCGCCGAGCCCGATGCCGAGCAGGACGCGCGACAGGAGAAGCAGGAAGAGGCCGTTGGCGATCGCCGCCAATGCGCTGGAGATGATGAGCAGCGCCGTCAGGCCGAAGAGCGTCCAGCGCCGGTTGAGGCTGCGTGTGCCGATGACGATGCCGGGACCGGCGAAGGCCGCGACGACGGCCGTCACCGTGACGGTTTGCCCCGCCGTGCCCGAACTGATGCCGAGATCGGCGGAGATGGGGGTGAGCAGGCTCGCCGGCAGGAATTCCGCGGTGACGAGGCCGAAGACGCCGAGCGCCAGAGAGACGACCGCATCCCATGCGGCCTTGCTCTTGGCGTCGGACGACGGACTTTCCTGTTCCAGGGTGTAATCTGTCATGGTCGTTTCCTATGTTGGGAGGAGTCATAGAGTTAGGCGTGACAGCCTGTAGTTTCTATGCTAGAAAATCCGACATGCTTGACAGATCGTCCAAAAAAGAACCGGAAGATTTCACCGATCCGCTCAGCGAGATGCTGCGGGGCCTGAGGCTCGACGGCGTCGAATACGGCCGCTGCCGGCTTGCCGAACCCTGGGCGACGTCCTTTCCGGCGCAGGAGGCAGCGCGTTTCCACTTCATCGGCTGCGGCAGCTGCTGGGTTCAGATGCCGTCCGGCGAATGGCTGCCGCTTGAGGCGGGAGACGCGGTGCTTCTGCCGCGCGGCGACGCCCATGTGCTTGCGAGCACGCCGGGCCTGACGCCGACGCCCTTTGAACGATTCGGGCGCAAGGAGGTGTGTCAGGGCGTCTTCGACGTGCAATGCGCCGATGTCGGGGGCGGTGCGCTCGCCTTCACCGCGTCCATGCGGTTCAACATGGACAGGCTGCATCCGCTTCTGCAGATGATGCCGGAGGCGATGCTGACCAGCGCTCTGGCGAAGAGCGAACCGGCCATTCCGCATCTGCTGGACGCGATGGCGCGCGAGGTGGAGATGGACCGGGTCGGTGCGGGCGGCATTCTCGCCCGCCTGGCCGACGTGCTGACCGCGACGCTCATCCGCACCTGGGTGGAGCATGGCTGCGGCGACACGACGGGTTGGATCGCCGCGGTGCGCAACCCGGACGTCGGCCGCGTGCTTGCGGCGATCCACCTTGAGCCGGACCGGGACTGGAGTGTGGCGGCGCTGGCGCGGATCATGGGCGTTTCCCGCTCGGGCTTCGCCGAACGGTTCCTCAAGGTTGTGGGCGAAACGCCGGCGCGCTATGTGGCGCGGGTTCGCATGCATCAAGCGCGGCAATGGCTGAAAGACGGAATGCGGGTTTCCGTCGTCGCCGAGCGGCTGGGCTATGATGCCGAGGCTTCCTTCAGCCGCGCCTTCAAGCGCATCATCGGCGCGCCGCCCAGCCGGTTCCGCAGGAAGGGCGAGGGAATGGCCGAAGCGATTCCGGAATTCGGCTGATGAAGACCGTCGATCGCGCCCTGTTCGTCGAGGACGGTATCGCCATTGTCGCAGCAGTCAGCAACCGGATTGAGAAATACGCGTTGCGACGGGCTTCCAACGGGCAACTGACGCCGACGAAGCTTTGGACGGCGAAGATCAAATATTGCTCGGACCTGGTCGAGGCCCAGGGCAGGATCGTCGCCACCGACACCTCCGGGCGCCATTTCGGCCTATGCAACAGCACGGGCCGTATCCTCTGGCAGACCGAGCCGATTGGCGAGGGTGACGGCGGCGTGCTGCTCGCCGATGGAACCTTTCTCTTCGCAACCTGGCAAGGCTTGCTTCAGCGGCTCGACCCTCGCGACGGCCGCGAAGTCTCCAGGCCGTTTCACGCCGGCTCCTCATTGCGCGCGCTTCATCTGACGCCTGGAAAGGACCTGTTGACGGTCGTCCGCCTAATTCCTGCCAGAACCGACCGCGACCCGGTTGGCGAGGTGCTCTGCAGTCTGGACATCGAAGCCAGGAAGATGCGGGAACTGATGGGCAATACTTTCACCAACGGGATGTACATCTCGCCCTGCGGAGACAGAGTTCTCTGCAGCTATATCATCGCCGACCCCGTTTATGCGCTTTTTGAACGGCCGTTCAAATGGGTGGTGAAGGACATCGCGACCGGCGCCAGCCGATGCGAGCGCATCCTGGGGCCGGATCCTTACTTTTCGCAACCCGCCTGGTCACCGGATGGGCGGCGGATCGCCCTCTCATCCCGGGACGCGCATCTTTTCCTTGCCGCCGACACGCTGAACCCGGTTGCCCTTGTGCCCGGAAAGTTCGCCGAACGCCCCGCTTTCCATCCCGCAGGCACCGATGTCTGCCTTTGCCGCAAGGACAATGCCGCGGTTGTTCCGGTCGAGCGGCTCTCCCAATGGCCTTATCCGGACGAGCCGCGATAGCCGCCGGCCCTGCTAGTCTCTCAGCCGGAGCTCGTCCGTCTGCATCTGCAGCGAACCGAGCGTGGAGAGGAAGCTCATGCCGAGCAGGCTTTCTTCGAGCTGCCCGTCCTCCGCCACCATGGCGCGGATGCCTCTTCGCACGATCGGGCCGATGGCGACCTCTTCGAGGCGGACCGGCGCGGCCATCGCCCGGCCGTTGGCGGTCATGACGCTGACGGTGTAGTTCAGGTCCTGCGGGTCGATGCCGATGGCGCGGGCATCGTCATAGGAAAGCACGACGGTGCTGGCGCCGGTGTCGACGAGCATCGGCAGCGCCTTGCCCTCGATGCGGACATTGGTCTGGAAATGGCTGCCGCGCGTCTTGTGGATGATCACCTCGTTGCGGCCTTCGCTCGTCGTCACCACCACCGCGGTGCCGGGCAGCAGGCCCGCCACCATGCGGGCGCCGACATTGCGGGCGTCGTCGCGGTAGAGATAGGCGGCGACGAGGCCGAGCGCGATCAGGAGCCAGATGGCGATGTTGCGCAGCACCTGTCCGGCATTGCCGCGGCGGCCGGCGAGAATGCCGACGGAAAGCAGGCCGGCGATCGGCAGGAGATAGATGATCTGGCCGAAATCCTCGTTGGCGATCCCGAACGTCTGGCCGGTATCGTGGTTGAAGATGAGGAGTACGAGCCCGATGCCGAGGACGACGAGGATGATGGTGAGCGCGTTCATGCGTTATCCCGCTCCCGGGCCATGCGCCGGCGGCGCGTTTCGCGCCGGGGCCGGCGCTCCACCGTTTCGAGACGGGCGGGCAGGATTTCCATGAGTTCGCGGCGTTCCATGTCGGAATAGTCCATCCAGGCGGCGATTTCCTCGCGCGTGCGTCCGCAGCCGAAACAGTAGCCGGTCTTCATGTCGATGGAACAGACGAGGATGCAGGGCGAGATCATGAAGGAATATATCGAGATTCTAGGCGAGGAGGGCAAGACTGGCGAGCATCACGATCTCGCTTATCTGTTGTGTAGCGCCGATTGTATCGCCCGTATGGCCGCCGAGCTTTTTCCGGACGAGGCGGGTGAAGCCAAAACCGGCAGCCGCAGCGGCGATGAGCGACAGCAGCACCTTGGGCACGCCGAGGACAGGCACTGTGAGGACGATGGCCGCGGCAGTGCCGACGACGAGCGCCAGATTGCGGGCGCTTTCCTCCGGCAGGCCGGCGCTGGCCGCCACGCCGCCTTCCCGGGCGGAGGCAAGCGCATGCCAATGGGCGACCATGACGGCGCGGCTGAAGGCGGCGGTGCCGAGCAGGGCAAGGGCGGCGGCTGCAGGCTCGTAGCGGGCAAGGGCGGAAAGAGAGGCGGCCCGCAGCCCGAAGGAGAGAATGAGGGCCACGACGCCATAGCTGCCGATGCGGCTGTCCTTCATGATCGCAAGCGCATGCTCGCTGTCGTGCCCCCCGCCGAGCCCGTCTGCGGCATCCGCCAGGCCGTCCTCGTGCAGCGCGCCGGTAAGCAGCGTCATGAGCGCGAGCGCGATCAGGCTTGCCACCAGGGGATCGCCGGATTGCAGCAGGAGCATCAAAAGGGCGGGGACGAGCGCGATCATCAGACCGGCGACCGGAAAGGCCCGAACGGCACGCGAGATCGTGCCGTCATGGCCGCGGAAGAACCGGTCCGGCACCGGCAGGCGGCTTAAGAAACCCACCGAGCGGGCGAGGTCCGCAATGAATTCCGTCGCGTTTGGCAGTTGTCCCTCCGTGCTGACCCGACTATGAGAAGCGCACAGAAGCGCGATTTGCCGGGAAACACAAGTTTTCCGATCGAGAGACATAGAGAGACTTCAGATGAGCGTGAGCGGCCTGCCTTTCGACGATTTCCGTGTCCTGCTAGCCAACCTTCCGGGGCCGGATGCGCGGGCCCTGGTGGCGGCGCGCGAGCGCGACGCGCAGCTCACCAAGCCGCCGGGCGCGCTGGGGCGGCTGGAAGAGATCGCCTTCTGGCTCGCCGCCTGGACCGGAAGGGCGCCGGCCGTCAACCGGCCGCTCGTAGCGATCTTCGCCGGCAATCACGGCGTGACGCGGCACGGCATCACGCCTTATCCCTCCTCGGTGACACAGCAGATGGTGGAGAATTTCGCAGCCGGCGGGGCGGCGATCAACCAGATCTGCGTGACTCATGACCTGGGCTTGAAGATCTTCGACCTGGCGCTCGACTATCCGACCGGCGACATCGCGACGGAGGCGGCGCTCTCCGAACGCGACTGCGCCGCGACCATGGCCTTCGGCATGGAGGCGATCGCCGGCGGCACCGACCTTCTATGCATCGGCGAGATGGGGATCGGCAACACGACGGTCGCCGCGGCGATCAACCTCGCGCTCTACGGCGGCGAGGCGGAGGACTGGGTCGGCCCCGGCACCGGCTCGCACGGCGAGTTGCTGGAACGCAAGATTGCGGTCGTCAAGCAGGCGGTCGAATTCCACAAGGACCATCTGTCCGATCCGCTGGAAGTGCTGCGCCGCCTCGGCGGCCGTGAGGTCGCGGCGATCGCCGGCGCCATTCTCGCCGCCCGCGTGGAGAAAATTCCCGTCCTGCTCGACGGCTACGTGGTGACGGCCGCCGCTTCCATCCTCAAGGCGGCCAATCCGGCAGCCCTCGACCATTGCCTGATCGGCCATGTCTCCGGCGAGCCGGGGCATCTGCGCGCCATCGAGAAGCTCGGCAAGACGCCGCTTCTGGCGCTCGGGATGCGGCTCGGCGAAGGGACGGGTGCGGCGCTCGCGGCCGGCATCGTCAAGGCGGCGGCCGCCTGCCATTCCGGCATGGCGACCTTCGAGCAGGCGGGCGTCAGCAACAAGAGCTCCGAAACGAGCCACTGAGGTCCGGATGGAAAAGACGCCGCTCGACAGCGATATCGAAAGGGCGAGCGGCATCCGCCGGATCATCGCCGCGACACGCTATTCGATGCAGGGGCTTGCGAGGCTGTGGCGGGAGGAGGCATTCCGGCACGAGGTGATCGCCTTTGCGGCCGGGCTCGTCCTCTTTGCGATCGTCGGCGCCGAACCGGCCGATTACCTCGTCTATGTCATCCTGATGCTGGTGCTGTTTTCGGTGGAGGCGCTCAACACGGCGGTCGAGGAACTGGTCGACCGGATATCGCCGGAAATCTCGGCAGTCGGCCGGCACGCGAAGGATCTGGGTTCCTTCGCCGTCTTCTGCCTGCTCTGCGCAAACGGGTTTTTCGCGCTTTATGTGGTGGTGCGGAGCTTAGGCTTCTGGCACGTCTTGTAGACCGTATTTGGCGAAAACAGCCCGGACTTCGTCCTCAGTCGCAAATTCGCCGCGTTTCGCTTCGGCAAGAGCTTCTTTCAGATCAGCCTCTTCCTCCGGTGTCAGCTGATAGACAGGCCCATCTTCACCGATCAATCTCAGGAGAATACCGGCAATCTCGTCCTGCATTTCGGCAGGAAGTTCCCTGGCGGCTTCGATGGCGCGGTCGAGAAGTTTTGTCATGGGGGTATTGTGCACGAATCCATGCATTCACAAAAGGCCGGCCGCCTTCAAATCCTTACGCGAAGCTTCTCCGGCGGCGGTCGACGGCCGGTGCGTCGGCGACGGCCGGAACGGTTTGCAGCACGCGGGTCGCCGGCAGGATGGCGATCGCCTCGGTGCCTTCGCGCAGCTTCGAGCGCAGGATGAACTGGCCGTCGTGCTTGGCGAGGATCGCCTGCACGATCGGCAGGCCGAGGCCGGTGCCCTGTTCGGCGCTCTTGATGGCGATCGAGCCCTGGCCGAAGGCCGAAAGAACGACGGGGATTTCCTCCTCCGGAATGCCGGGGCCGTTGTCCTTGATCGCCACATATTGTCCGCCGCCGGCCGTCCAGCCCACTTTGACGGTGACTTCGCCGCCCTGCGGCGTGAACTTGACCGCATTGGAGAGGAGGTTCAGCAGCACCTGGCGCAAGGATTTCTCGTCGGCCCAGACCTGCGGCAGATGCTGTTCGAACTGTTCGCGGATGGCGATGTTCTTGCCGCTGGCGCGAAGCTGCACCATGCCGATGCAATCCTCCGCGACCTCCAGGAGCGACAGCGCCTCTTCGCTGAGGTCGTAACGGCCGGCCTCGATGCGTGACAGATCGAGGATCTCGTTGATGAGGTTGAGGAGGTGCTGGCCGGAGCGGTGGATATCGCCGGCATATTCCTTGTAGGTCGGGTTCGAAAGCGGGCCGAGCACCTCGGAATTCATCACTTCGGAAAAGCCGAGGATGGCGTTGAGGGGCGTGCGCAGCTCGTGCGACATGGAGGCGAGGAAGCGCGATTTGGCGAGGTTCGCCTCCTCGGCGCGGCGGCGCGCCTCGTCCGACATGGATTTCGCCACTTCCAGCTCGGCGATCAGGTCGTCCTTTTCCGACTGGTACGACATCAGCGTCAGGTTGGAGCGGTAGAGCCGGTCGGCGATATAGTGGAAGAAGACCACGGCGGTGGCGCACATGCCCGTCATGCCGATGTCGAGCACGTGCCGCGAAAGGACGGAGGTGGCAAGCAGTGCGGCGATCATCGGCAGGAAGCCGAAGAGGACGCCGAGACGCAGCATGAAGCTGCTCATCGCCGTGATCGAGATCGCGAAGAGCAGCACCGCGCCCTTGTAGAAATAATAGCCGTCGCCGGAGCAGGCGTTGCAGCTCTGGAGCGCGAATACCGCCCAGCCGCAGCCGACCAGGACCTGTGCGACGAGCAGCCGGTGACGCCATTTCCGGATGTCGACCGGGGTGATTTCCCTGCGGCTTGCGCGCCGCGCCAGGAGCACGTTGATCGCATGGAGGCTGAGCATCATCAGCGCCCAGCCGAAGAGGCTGGCATCGGGGTTCAGATAGACGCCGATCGCCGTCACCAGCACGATGAAGAGCGGCATGATGGACGCGCCCTGCAGCACGGCGTTGACATGCATGGTGAGCATGTCTCGATCGAAGAGTTCGTTGCCGTTGGCGCTGGATTGCAGCCGTTCCCGGGTGGCGCGAACGGCTTTCGACACAGCCTTGTTGCGATGGCTGCGCGAACGATCCACGATGATCTTGTCGGTCGAGGTGCTGACGCCGTTACTCATGGCTACTGGATTGCTTACCCGGGTGTTGAGAGACTAGGGGCAAAACCTTAAGAGAGTCCTGCCGGGAAAGGTTTTGTTTGCCATTTCCCTGAAGCTTCCGTTTTCCAATAAGGCCGGATTGTGGCGCGTATATTCAGGTTTGCTCGAGACGGCGTCGTTCTGGCCGCCTTCCTCATTCTTCTGGTGCTGATCGCCGTGAAGCTGGATCAGGCGGCCGACAGCGTGATACGGGGTCCATTCTACGCGATCGACGGCGATACGCTGTCGGCGGGCGGGGAACGGTTGCGGTTGCAGGGCATAGATGCACCGGAACTCGACCAGACCTGCGAGGACGACCGCGGCAGAAGCTGGGAATGCGGGAAGGAGGCGCGGCGGCTTTTGGCGCGCCTCACCGCCGACGCCCGGACCGAATGCCTCGGCCGCGACCGCGATCGTTATCGCCGGCTTCTGGTGCGCTGCCACGCGGGCACGGAAAACATCAATGCGGTCCTGGTGCGGCGGGGACTGGCGATCGCCTCCGGCCGCTATGCCGACGAACAGGTGGCGGCCCGGCGCGAGCGGCAGGGGCTCTGGGCCGGGCGCTTCGAAAGCCCTCAAGACTGGCGCGCCGGCCGCGGCATGACGGACGATCCGAACCTCGCGGACGCGTTCGTGGACTGGCTGAAACGGGCAATCGATTGGGAATGAGCATGGACCGGATTGGGAATCGCGAGGGAGAGATCAACGTGCTGAGGCAGGCGATCGCGGCCTGCCGTCTCTGTCGCGACGCGCCGGCGAAGGGCGAGGGCGACCGCCTGCCGCACGAACCGCGGCCGGTGGCGGTGCTTTCGAGAACCGCACGGGTGCTGATCGCCGGGCAGGCGCCTGGGCTGCGCGTCCATGAAAGCGGTCTTCCCTTCAACGATGCTTCCGGCAATCGCCTGCGCGACTGGATGGCCGTCTCCCGCGAGGAGTTCTACGATCCCGACCGCTTCGCCATCGTGCCGATGGGCCTCTGCTTTCCCGGCTATGACGAGAAGGGCGGCGACCTGCCGCCGAGGAGGGAATGTGCGCCGCTCTGGCGGGCAAGGGCGCTCGCCGCCATGCCGCAGATCGAGCTGGTTCTGGCCGTCGGCGCCTACGCGCATGCCTGGCATCTGGGCAGCCGCCGCAAGAAGGGCATGACGGAAACAGTCCGGAACTGGCGCGAACATTTCTTTGTGAACGAGGGGCCGCGCATTCTGCCGCTGCCGCATCCGAGCTGGCGAAATACCGGCTGGCTCAAGAAGAATTCCTGGTTCGAGGCGGATGTGCTGCCGGTGCTGCGCCAGAATGTGGATAGCTTGATCCGGAGAACAAATTTCGGTTAACTCCTATGAATTACGTGTATAACGAAAAATCATTTCGAAAGGACTGTTAATGGACCGCCTCGACCGCAAGATCCTGCGCATATTGCAGGAGGACTCCACTCTAGCCGTCGCGGATCTCGCGAAGAAGGTGGGCCTGTCCACCACGCCCTGCTGGCGGCGCATCCAGAAGATGGAGGAGGACGGGGTCATCCGCCGCCGGGTGGCGCTGCTCGACCCGGGCAAGGTCAATACCAAGGTCACGGTTTTCGTGTCGATCCGCACCGCCAGCCACTCGATCGAATGGCTGAAGCGCTTTTCGGAAGTGGTGGTGGATTTCCCGGAAGTGGTGGAGTTCTACCGCATGAGCGGCGACGTGGACTACCTGTTGCGCGTCGTCGTGCCCGATATCGGCGCCTATGACGCCTTCTACAAGCGGCTGATCGCCAAGATCGAGATCCGCGACGTCTCCTCCGCCTTCGCCATGGAGCAGATCAAATACACGACGGAACTGCCGCTCGACTACATGGTGCTCGACAACCAGAAGTCGGGGGAGGAATAAGTTACTGTAGATTTCGTCTGCCTACGCATTATATTGAGCTTAACGGAGGTTGGCTCATGCGAATGCTTGAGGAACTGCGCAAGAAAAAAGACGTGATCAAGACGATCGGCCCACGCGAACGCGTTGAAGCCCAAGCGAATGGCGTTTCGTCGTATTATGTCGATCACTCAGTGGGCGTAGGTATAGTGGAGGAAAAGCCTGATGGCACTAAGGTGCTCCACTCGTATCCCTTTGCGATGAAGCCCGGTTTGCATGCCGCCGAATAATCTTGTCCGGCCGGAATGCACTGTTCTGGCCGGGCCAAATGGCGCCGGCAAATCATCATTTTTCAAACATCTTTCCTTTCCAGGCAAATTCATCAATGCCGACGATGTGGCCGGTGAACTTAATCCGCGCGATCCCGAAGCCGCGTCGCTTCAAGCGGGCAGATTAGTTCTGAAAACTATTGAAAACGTCTTTTCCCGCCGAGTGGATTTCACTTACGAAACGACGTTGAGTAGCCACCAGTCGATCAACCTTCTAAAGCGCGCGAAGGAGGAAGGTTATCGCACGCTTCTGATTTTCATTGCGCTCAATTCAGCGGATTTGCATGTCGCACGCGTCCAGCAGCGTGTGCAGCAAGGCGGGCATAACATACCTGAGCCTATCATTCGCCGAAGATACGATCTTGCCTTTGAGAATTTGAAGAAGGCTTTTCTCTTCTGCGAAGCCATCGTCATTTATGACAACAGCAGCTCTGATGGATATCGCGAATTGCTGGAAATCGAAGACGGCAGGATTGTTGCCAATGGTTTGAACAGCCATGAACGGTTTGACCGCCGTATCGCTTCCTGCGTCGCGGCCGGTCTGAACACTCCGCTTGAAAGCGTTTTGTCCGCAGGCATCTAGCCCTTCAGCCGCGCCAGCACCTTTTCGCTCGAAAGCTCTCTGACCGCGTCCTTGCCGATCCAGCGGGCGGTCTTGTCCACGGAAGCGGCGAGCTTTTCCGAGAGCGCGAAGGCGGGGCGATGGCAGATGCGGCTGCGCTTGCCGATATTGCGGAGCGCCCAGTTGACGGCCTTTTTCACGAAATTGCGCGGATCGGCGGAATGCGCCTCGATCAGCGGCAGATAGGTGATGAAGGTCTCGTCCGGCTCCGTCTTCCGATGCACGGCGGCGCCGGCGATCATCGCAAACGCTGTGCGGCGGACGAATTCCCGCTCGTCCCGGGCGAATTCGGCGATCAGCTCCTGCCAGAACGGTGTCTCCGTGAAGAGGTCGGCGGCGGTGTCGACGATTTCCCAGGAGGCGAAATCCTCCGACCAGCCGCGTGCTTGGGCCGGCGTCAGGGCGGCGGGGTCGGCGGTATAGATCGCGAGCATGCGCGCCTCGCGGACGCCGGTGCGCCAGAGATCGAGCGCCCGTCCATGATCGCGCTTCACCAGGCGCGCGATCTTCTGCAGGTCCGGATTGGAAATGCCGAGCGCCGTTCCGGTGGCGATGCCGAAGCGAGCCATGCCGGCGACATTCTCCTCCGAGCGCAGCGTTTCGAGATGCGCGACGATCCCGGCGACATCGGAGGAAGGCCCGATCATCCGAACGGGCTCATCGTTTCTTGTCGAGCCGGGCGAGCAGCGAGGACGTATCCCAGCGGTTGCCGCCCATGGCCTGCACGTCGCCGTAGAACTGGTCGACGAGCGCGGTCAGCGGCAATTTTGCGCCGTTGCGGCGGGCCTCGGTGAGCACGATGTCGAGGTCCTTGCGCATCCAGTCGACCGCAAAGCCGAAATCGTATTTGCCGGCATTCATGGTCTTGTAGCGGTTCTCCATCTGCCAGGAGCCGGCGGCGCCCTTGGAGATCACCTCGATGACCTTTTCGATGTCGAGGCCGGACTGCTTGCCGAAATGGATCGCTTCCGCGAGCCCCTGGACGACGCCGGCGATGCAGATCTGGTTCATCATCTTGGTGAGCTGGCCGGCGCCTGCCGGACCCATGAGGCCGACCATGCGGGCATAGGCATCGATGACGGGCCGGGCCTTTTCGAAGGCTGCCGGATCGCCGCCGCACATGACGGTGAGCACGCCGTTTTCCGCGCCGGCCTGGCCGCCGGAGACCGGAGCATCGATGAAGCCGATATCCTTCGCCTTTGCGGCCGCTTCGAGCTCGCGGGCGACTTCGGCGCTCGCGGTCGTGTTGTCGATCAGGATCGAACCGGATTTCATGCCGGCGAGCACGCCCGTCTCCGTGACCGTCACCGAGCGGAGGTCGTCGTCATTGCCGACGCAGGTGAAGACGAAATCGGCGTCCTTCGCGGCTTCCGCGGGCGTGGCGCCGGTCCGGCCGCCATATTTCTTCGCCCATTCCGCAGCCTTGGATGCGGTGCGGTTATAGACGGTGACGTCATGGCCGCCCTTTTCCTTCAGATGCCCCGCCATGGGGAAACCCATGACCCCAAGACCGATGAATGCCACCTTCGCCATGCCGAACCTCCTGAATTTTGCTGGGTGAGGATTAGAGCAAAGCGGCCGGTGGGAAAAGCCGGGTTCGGTGAAAAGCGTCCATTTCCTGCCGGTAAGACGACGGCTACGGCTGTGGCGGCCCCGGAAGCGCATAGCGGCACTGCCGGATGGTTTCGCCGCGCGGGCGGGAAAAGCGCTCCACGATATCGAGCGGAACGAAGCCGAGCTTGGTGAGGACGCGGCCCGATGCGGGATTGTCGCTCGCATGTCCGGATTTCAGCATCGAGAGGCCGGCTTCCTCGAAGGCGAAGCGGACTACGGCATGCGCGGCCTCGAACGCATGGCCTTGCCCCCAGGCCGCCCGCTCGAACCAGTAACCGAGATCACCTTTCCCGCCGTTGATCCCGTCCACGTCGACGAGACCGGCCATGCGGCCGCCGATGTCCACGGCGAACCGGTAGGCCTCGCCTGCAAGCCATTCGCGTTCGTGATCGGCGAACCATTTTTCGGTCGCTTCGCGATCGGGCGGAAAGGAGGCCATGCGCAGCATGCGCGTGACCTCCCAATCGGACTGGATTTCGAACGCGCGATCGGCGTCCGCGCCGGAGGTCGGGCGCAGAACGAGGCGATTTGTTCTCATCAGTGCGCGGGAAGGAGGCATTGCTTCATCAGAACGGCTTGATGACGGCCAGCGCGACGACCAGCACGACGGAGACCAGGATGATCGGCATGCCGGCGCGCACGAAAGCCGGCGGATCGAGCTTCGGATCGGCCTCCATGCGGCGCATCCAGCCGCCCTGCATGCCATGCAGCGCCGATAAGAGGACCACCAGGAGCAGCTTGGCGTGCAGCCAGCCGTCGGAGAAGCCGATATAGCCGAAGATGAGCCACAGACCGAAGATCCAGGCGCCGGCGAGTGCGGCGGTGGTGACGGTGCGATCGTATTTGCGAAGCGCCGAGATCACGCCGACGCGGATCGCCGGCGGCACCATGCCGATGACGAAGGCGTTGATCAGCATGCCGCCGATCAGCAGGAAGTCGGAAAGGATATGCAGGGCCTTGATGACGAAATAAAGCATGTTCGAATCAACTCCAGATCATGGCTTCGGTGAAGCCGAGTTCGGCGAAATCCTGCTTACGCAGCGCCTGTTCGGCCGGATCGGCGAGAAAGAATTCGTCGAGCTGCGGCGGCAGGACGGACGTTCCCGACAGCATGGCGTGGACCTGGCCGCGGTGATGGATCTGGTGCTGGAAGAGGTGGAGAAGCACGCGGTCGGCGGTTTCCGCCTGCACATGGGTCGCACGCGGAATGCGGACTTCCTGGGTCAGCGTTCGGGCATCCAGGCCGCGACAGTGATCGATGAGGCGTCGGTCGGCCGCACGCTGCTCGCGTTCGAGGTCGGCGAAGATGGGGAAGGGGATTTCCGGATCGAAGGCTGCGGCGCCCAGACAGTCGCCTTCGAGCGCGCTGATATAGAGCCAGTCGACGGTCAGGATGTGGTTCAGCGTGTGGACGATCGACGGAAAGAAGCTGACGCGCGGTGCGGCGATCTCGGTCGGCGAAAGCCGGCCGCAGACCTTGAGAAGCCGGTGGTTGGCCCAGGCATTGTTGTAGGCCTGGGCGAGAAGATAGCGCTGCGGGGTCATCGAATCCTCCGTTGGGAGGAGGTTTAGCCCTTCAGCCGCGCGATGACCAGATGGCCGGGGCTTGGGTTGCCGTCCTGCATGCGCACGTTGATCTCGGAGATTTCGAGGATTTCGAAGCCGGTATCGGCAAGGCGGCTGCGGATATAGGCTTCCGAATGGATGAAGCGTTGGTGCGGACCGACGATATAGGGCCGCCCGTCGCCGTCGGAGAGGGTCTCGGACGAGAAGACGAAGATGCCGCCAGGCACCATGTTCTCCGCCGCACCGAAGAAAAGCGGCTCCAGCGCGCCGAGATAGGGCAGCACGTCGGTGGCGGTGACGAGGTCGAAGGGCTCGTCGTCATTGTCTTCGAGGAAATCCTCGGCTTCCGCTACGTAAAGCGTCTCGTAAAGATCCTTTTCGTGAGCGATTTCAACCATGTTCTCGGAAATGTCGATACCGGTTATGTCGTCGACCATGTCGCGCAGCGTGCCGCCGGTAAGCCCCGTGCCGCAGCCGAGATCGAGCATGCGCTTGAACGGACCGAGCTGCAACGCCTGCAGGCGCTGGCGCACCATGACCGGCACCGCATAGCCGAGCTGCTCGACGAGGATGTCCTCGAAACTTTCCGCATGCTGGTCGAAGAGGGTTTCCACATAGGCGTCCGGCGCCTTGGGCGGCGTTTCGCCGCGGCCGAGCGCGGCGATGCGGACGGCGGCGCCGCCGTGATCCTCCGGGTCGATCGCCAGCACTTCCTCATAGGCCTTCACGGCGGCGTCGATATCGCCCGCTTTTTCCAGCGAAAGCGCGCGGTTGTAGGCCTCGGCCAGCGCTTCCTCGTCGATCTTCTTCATCGGCTTGTCCTTCGTTTCGGGAGGGCTTTAAGCCGGTGGCCGTCGTTTGTCCATGCGGCGGAACGCGACGGGAACTCGCTCGTTGAAGGATAAACCAGCAAATGCCCCGGGAGGAACGAGCCATGGGCGGCGAGCAGAGGCCGAACGTGTTGGAGCAGAACGTCGAGCGGCGCGCGCCGTCGCTGCCGATCACCTCCGCCGAAAAGGCCAATATGATCATCCACTACTATCGCGGCGAGATCGGCCGGATGGCGAGCTGGCGCGACCGCATCGACCGTACCTCGAACTGGGCGATCACCATGGTGGCGGCGCTGCTGTCGGTTTCCCTTTCCACGCCGACATCGCATCACGGCGTGGTGCTCTTCGCCATTCTCCTGATTTCGCTGATGCTTCTGATCGAGGCGAGGCGCTACCGCTTCTTCGACGTCTATCGCGCCAGGGTGCGCAAGCTGGAACGGCATTACTTCGCGCAGGCGCTCGACCCGCAGGCCGACCTCAAGCCGGACTGGGCGGCGGGGATCGCCCGCAGTCTCCGCAATCCCTGTTTCTTGATCAGCTATCGCGAGGCATTGTTCCGGCGGGTGCGCCGCAACTACGTCTGGATGTACCTTATCCTGCTGCTCGCCTGGCTGCTTAAGATATCGACCCCCAAGCTGCTGCCTGACCAGCCGAAGGTGGACGTCGTTTTCTCCATCTCCGATGCCGTGAGCAATGCCGCGCTCGGTCCGCTGCCGGGGTGGAGCGTGGTTACGGTCGTTGCCGCCCTTTACTGTGCCGTCTTATACGCCGCCCTGCATCGCGAGCCCGACGAAGGCGAGTTCGCTCATGGCGAGGTGCATGTCTAACCGCCTCACAGCCCTAATGCAGGATGATCTCGCCCTTCACCGCACGCCATTCGCCGGCCGAGATCAGCTTGCGGTGGACATAGCGGACGGAATGTAGCGGGCCATCCAGCTTTTCCTGCCAGAACTTGAGAAAACCCTTCATCTCGGGGAAATCCGGGGCGAGGTCGTAATACTGCCAGACATAGCTCTGGAGCAGCAAGGGATGGTCGGGCAGGCGGTAGAAGATCTGGGCTGTCGTGAGGCCGTAGCCTTTCAGCATCATTTCCATGTCAGACATCAGCAGTTCCCATTCGTTGTTTCGAGTTGACGTCGTTGCGTCACCCCGATATGGGAGCATGCCACGCTTAACGGAAGCTTTACAATTGGCCTATAGAGGCATATTCGCGAATTTTTTCAGTGTGTTAGCAGCGTAATTGAACGAGTGCTGCTACCGCTTCAGATGCCGCGTCAAGCGGGCTTCCAGGAAGGCCCAGACGTGCCTCAGCGTCTCGACGATGGCGAGGTAGAAGATCGCCGCCCAGAGATAGGTCTGATAGTCGAAAGTGCGCGAGAAGGCGTAGCGCGTCTCGCCCATCAGGTCGTAGACCGTGACGATGGCGACGACCGCCGACCCCTTCATCATCAGCACGATCTCGTTGCCATAGGGGCGAAGCGCGACGATCAGCGCCTGCGGCAGGATGATCTTGCGGAAGGCGATACTTTTGGGAAGGCCGAGGGCTGCGGCACCCTCATGCTGGCCGCGCGGCACGCTCTCGATGGCGCCGCGCAGGATCTCCGCCTGATAGGCGGCGGTGTTGAGCACGAACGAGAACAGGCCGCAATACCAGGCATCGCGGAAGAACCACCAAAGGCCGACGGCTTCGAGCTGCGGCCGGAAACTGCCGAGCCCGTAATAGATCAGGAAGAGCTGGGCCAGTAGCGGCGTGCTGCGGAAGAGATAGACATAGGCGTAGGCGATGCCGTTCAGGACCCGGTTGCTCGACATGCGCGCGAAAGCGATCGGCACCGACAGGAGAGCGCCGAACACGACGGCAAGTCCGACGAGCGAGATCGTGACCCAGAGGCCGGACAGATAGCGCGGGCCGTAGCGCAGGAATTTGTCCTGGTCCCAACCGTCGATGACCATGCCGGCCAGCGCAATCGCCAGAAGAGCCCAGAGGGCAAGGACGGCGATGCCGGCGATCCTGGCGCCGGTGATGGTGCGCCGGGCGGCGGCCGGCGCCGGGCGCGGCGGAATGAGCTCGTTCACGGCGGTCATCGGCGGATCTCCGAGCGCCTGGCCCAGCGTTCGACGAAGCCGAGGCCGAAGGACGAGATCATGGCGAGCACCAGGTAGAGCAGGCAGGCGATGCCATAGAAGAAGAACGCCTCCTTGCTGACGCGCGCCGCAATGCCGGTCTGGCGCAGGATATCGGCAAGGCCGATGACCGAGACATAGGACGTGTCCTTGAGCAGGATCAGCCAGAGATTGGTGAGACCGGGCAGCGCGATGCGGACGAGCTGCGGCAGGACGATGAGCCGCATGGTGCGCCAGCGGTGGAGGCCGAGGGAGTCGCCCGCCTCGTACTGGCCGCGGGGGATTGCCCGGAAGGCGGAGAGCAGCACCTCGGAGGAATAGGACGAGAAGACGACGGCGAGCGCCGCCATGCCGGCGAGGAAGGCATTGATCTCGATCCGTCCCTCGTAGCCGAACCAGGCAAGCACCGACTGGATGAGGATCTGCAGGCCGTAATAGACGATGAAGAGGGTGAGCAGTTCCGGCAGGCCGCGGAAGATCGTCGTGTAGATGCCGGCCGCCAGCCTCAGCAGCTTTTCCTCCGACTGGGCGGCGAGCGCGATCAGGAAGCCGATGACGAGCCCGACCGGAAGCGTGGCGAGCGCCAGCGAGATGGTGACCTTGACGCCGAAGGCGATCTCGTCGCCCCAGCCGGCCTCGCCGCAGGAAACGAGCGTTCCGGAGCCGATCAGCGTAAAAAGGCCGACAGGACCGCAAAGCGGATCGAGCGCCGTGAAGAGGGCGGAAAAGAATCCGCTCATAAGGTCGGTTTCCCCTGCGGCTTCTGCCGTGCCGCTGATGTTATGTCGGTCTCATTAAAAAGAAAAACGGCGGAAGGGCAAGCCTCCCGCCGAGCCTTGGCGAGCGTCCGGCGCAATCAGTCGCCGTAGACGTCGAAATCGAAATACTTGTCGTTGATTTCCTTGTACTTGCCGTTGGCGCGGATCGCTGCGATGGCGTCGTTGAACTTCGCGACCAGCGCCGACTCGCCTTTGCGGATGGCAATCCCGAGGCCCGGCCCGTAAATCTCCGCATCGCCCGGCAGCGTGCCGAGGATCTTGCAGCAGGAGCCCGCATCGGACTTCACCCATTCCGAAAGCACGACGACGTCGTCGATGGCGGCGTCGACGCGGCCGTTGGCGATGTCGAGCTTGTATTCGTCGGCGGTCGGGTAAAGCTTCAGCTCGGAATCCGGCATGTGCTTCTCGGCATAGTTCGCATGCGAGGTGGAGCCTTGCGCGCCGATCGTCTTGCCCTTGAGAGCCTCCGGCGTGGCTTCCGTGATGGGAGAATCCTTCGGCACGGCGATCGCTGCCGGCGTGTTGTAGTATTTATTGGTGAAGTCGACCTGTTCCAGGCGCTCCGGCGTGATCGACATCGAGGCGACGATCGCGTCGAACTTCTTCGACTGCAGCGCGGGGATCATGCCGTCCCAATCGTTGGTGACGAAGGTGCAGGTGACTTTCATCTCTTCGCAGAGCGCCTTGGCGATATCGACGTCGAAGCCGGTGAGTTCGCCGTTGGCTTCGAGGTTGTTGAAGGGCGGATAGGCGCCTTCCGTGCCGATCACGAGTTTTTCCTGGGCTGCAGCCGAACCGGCAAAAAGCGACAATGCCGCAATCGAGGCGGCGGCAAAGAAGCGGGCGGAGATGTTCATGATGATCCTCTCTGTTGGCGACCCCCTGCGGCGTGTTCGTATTTATCTCGCCCACGGGGAAGAAGGGCGTTGCAGCCCCACCTCGGCTTTATAGATACCGGCCGGACGAAATTGCAACGGCATTTTACGTGCACGTCCGCACGGCCTGAACTGTTGGTGGACCGGCGGTGAAACATGAACGATGCATTCACGCGCGGTTCAGGTGGGCCGCGACACCCTCCGAGGGAACCATTCCGGCCGAATGCCGTTCAGCCGGCGCGTAAGTCCGCCTCCCGTTGGGCAATAAAGGACGCGCACGAAAGGGATGACACCCGTAAAGAGGAAATGTCCAATGTCCAGGAAATTCAGACTGTTCGCCAGCGTCGCAGCGCCGCTCGTTTCGCTGCCGCTGATGATTCAGCCGGCAAGCGCAGCCCCGCCGAAGCCCGCTATCGAGGCGGGCCGGATGCCGGGCCTGATCGAGGTCCAGCAACAGCTCATTCTGCCGGACGGTCAGGGAGGCGAAGGCGAGGGGCGTGAGCGTCGTCCCCGCCGCGAGCAAGGCGAGGGTCAGGGGCAAGGCGGCGGCGAACGCCAACAGCGCCGTCAGCAGGCGGATCAGGATCAGGGCGGCGGCGAACGCCCGCAGCGCCGCCAGCAGGCGGATCAGGATCAGGGTGGCGGCGAGCGTCCGCAGCGCCGCCAGCAGGCCGAGCAGGGTGAGGGCGGCGGCGAACGTCAGCAGCGCCGCCAGCAGGCGGATCAGGATCAGGGTGGCGGCGAGCGTCCGCAGCGCCGTCAGCAGGCCGAGCAGGGTGAGGGAGGCGCCGAACGTCTGTTGCGCCGTCAGCAGCAGACCGATCAGGAGCAAGGCGGCCGTGAGCGCGAACAGCGCCGTGAACGCCAGCGCGAACAGGCGGCCCCTGAGGCCGAACAGCCAGCCACCCGGGAAGCGGAACGCCCGCGTGAAGCCGCGCCGGAAGGCGGCGAACGCCAGCAGCGCCGCAACGCCCAGGAACGTCGTGAGGCTCCGGCCGAGAACCAGGCGGAAACCCCGGCGCAGCGGCCGCGCGCGGCCGACCGCGCTGCAACGCCGCAGACCGCCCCGGAAGCGCCCGCCCGCCGCAATGCCGAAGGTGAAGAGAGAAGCCGTGATACCGGCACGGCCCAGGATGACCGCAGGCGGCAGCCGCCGGCCGAAGGCCGGGCCACGCAGGATGGTGAGCGGCAGGGCGAAGAGCCTCGCAGGCGGGCGACGGAGGGCCAGGAGCCGCAGCCGGTTCCGGGGCAGCCGACGCGTGAGCAGGCGACCGAAGGTCGGCCCTCACGTGAACAGCAGACCCGCGAACAACAAACTCGCGAGCAGGCTCGTCCGCCGCGCACGCCGGAAGAGGTCGAACGCGCCCGCGAGGTCGCCCGCGACCCGGCTTCGGCCCGGGATGGCGAGCAGGTCGTGCTGCCGGTCGAGAATGGCGCCGCCGTGCTCGACAGCGCCAAGGAGGAGCCGTCGGCCCGTCTGACCGGCGACCGGGAGCGCCCGCGCCGCCAGCAGACGGAACAGGTCGAGCAGCAGCCGGCCGAGCGTCCGCGATCCGATGCGGAGGCCCAGGCGAACACCCGGCTTAGCCGCGAACAGCAGGAGCAGGTTCGCGCCATGATCGACGAGCGAGGCGAACGGCTCGACGGGCGTCCGCAATTCGACCGGCCGCGCGGCTGGGAATTCCGTGAGGAAGTCCGCCGCGACCGGGACCGGGATCGTGATCGTGACGGCGCCCGTACGATCATCTCGATCGACAACCAGACCTTCGTGCGTCACGACGACAGCCGCCGCTTCTATGTCGACGGCCGCGAGCCGGAATACGAACGCCTGCGCGACGGCCGGGTCCGCGAGATCGTCGTGCGCGACGACGGCACGCGCGTCGTCACCGTCCGCAACCGCTACGGCGAGATCGTCCAGCGCTCGCGCATCGTGGATGGCGGTGACGAATACGTCCTCTATTATGCTCCCGAGCTGATGGACGAGCGCCGCGACCGCGACTATGTCTGGCGCGATCCCGGCGCGGACCTGCCGCCGATGCGCCTCACTGTGCCGGTCGAGGACTACATCATCGACACGTCGAGCGAGCCGGACCGGGATTATTACGAGTTCCTCGAACAGCCGCCGGTCGAGCAGGTCGAGCGCGTCTACTCGCTGGACGAAGTGCGGTATTCCGCGCGCATTCGCGACAAGGTGCCGCGCATCGACCTCGATACGATCACCTTCGAGACCGGCAGCGCCGAAATCCCGATGGATCAGGCAAGATCGCTGCGCAAGGTGGCCGACGCGATCAACAAGGTGCTGGACGGCGATCCGTCCGAAACCTTCCTGATCGAAGGCCATACCGACGCCGTGGGCGGGGACGAGGACAACCTGATCCTGTCCGACGAAAGGGCGGAATCGGTCGCCCGCGTGCTGACGGACGCCTTCAACGTTCCGCCGGAAAACCTCGCGACGCAAGGCTATGGCGAACGTTACCTCAAGGTGCGCACCGACGGCCCGGAACAGGAAAACCGCCGCGTCACCGTCCGCCGCATCACGCCGCTGGTGAAGCCGGTCGCCTCGAAGCAGTAACGAATGCGAGCCCGCGAAAAAGTCAGCCGCCGGAGCAATCCGGCGGCTTTTCATGTTGAAATAGTGCGTAATATGCACTATTTCTGACGCGTCACGGGGTGGGTGATGCCGACAGTTGTAAAACTCGGGAATCTGAAGATTCAGATTTTTGCCGATGATCACCATCCGCCCCATTTCCATATCGTCACCCCGATCATGAAGCCCTGGTGCGGCTTGCCGATTTGGAAATCCTTGCAGGTTCGATCGACCGACGCAGTTTCGGGATCGCCATGACCTGGGTGATGGAGAATAGAAAGGTGCTGGAAGATGCCTCGCAACGCCTCAATGAAAGATAATGAGGTCATTACCGTTGGGAGCCTCTGCCGCGTATTGCAGAGGCAACCCCCCTCGATGGGCGCAAGGTGAGGATTGTCTGGGACAGCGGAGAGGCGAAGATCGTCGATCTTGCGCCGGCACTGGAAAGCCGCCGCATCTATATTCCGCTTCGGCAGGACGATGCGCTTTTTACTAGGATGGCGGTCAGCGAGGACCGCAATGCCTTGGAATGGCCGGGCGAAGATCTCGAATTCTCTGCCGTGTGGCTCGCCGCGCTGCCATCCGTCACGTTCGATAACCGTGATTTTCGGAACGCCATGGAAAAGCTCGGCATGTCGCTCGACGGCATGGCTTCGGCATTGGAAATTTCGCGCCGTCTCGTCGCGGATTATCGCAAGGACAAGCCGATCCCCCGTCACGTTGCGCTTGCGACCCGTTATCTTGTCGAGCACCAGGGCGAGGCTTAACGCCTGAGTCCGGTCACCTTCTCTATGAAATCGGCGATTGCCGCCGGGTCGTCGAGGTCGAAGACCGGCAGCGCCGTGTCCGTCACCGGATGGTCGGCGGCGATGGCGACGATATGCGGGTCGTTCGGTGCGAGCGGCTCACGACTTTTGGCATCGAGGCGACGGGTCTCGATCTTCGGGACCGGCTCCCGCTTGTAGCCCTCGATGAGCACGAGATCGCAGGGTTCGAGGCGGGCGAGGATGTCGGCAAGGCGCGGCTCTTGCTCGCCGCGCAGCTCGTGCATGATGGCGAAGCGGGTGTCGGAGACGATCGCCACCTCGCTCGCGCCGGCTTCCCGGTGGCGGAAGGAATCGGCGCCCGGCTTGTCGATGTCGAAATCGTGGTGGGCGTGCTTGATGGTAGAGATCCGGTAGCCGCGGCGGGTGAGTTCGGCGATGAGCTGCACCGTCAAGCCCGTCTTGCCGGAATTCTTCCAGCCGGAAATGCCGAAGACGCGGGCAGGGCTCATGCGAGTTCCTCCGCAAAGCGTCGGGCTTCTTCGAGGTCTTCCGGCGTGTTGATGTTGAAGAAGGGATCGAGCGGTCCGCGGGGCGTCCCGATCATCGGGAATTCGACGGTCACCGTGCGGTGACGCCGGAGGAAGGCGGTGATGCGCCGGTTTTCCGGATCGGCAAGCCAGGGTTCGAGATCGTCGGCGATCGAGACCGGCCAGAGCCCGAAGACCGGGTGATTGCGCCCGTCCGACGCGGCGATGACGATCGCGTCCGGATCGGTCGTCCTGGCCTGAAGGCGGGCGACGAGATCGGCCGGCAGGAAGGGGCTGTCCGACGGGACGGTCAGGAGATGGCTGGCGGCGATGCCATGGTCCTCCATGTCGCGGAGGCCGGAGAGCACGCCGGCAAGCGGCCCGGCCTGGCCGCCGAGCCGGTCGGGCAGCAGACGCAGGCCAAGCGGATTTAAAAAGTCTTCGGGCGCATTGAGCGTGATTGCCGAAACCTGGGGCGAGAGCCGCCGGACGATATGGCCGAGAATGGTGTCGCCGCCGATTGTGAGCAACGCCTTCGCCGTGCCCATGCGGCTCGACTTGCCGCCGGCAAGGATCAGGCCGGGAGGGAGTGCCGCGCCGGTCATCCGTCGGCGTCCCGGGTTTCGATCGCGCCTTCGCGGCGGTCGATCTGGCGGACATAGGCGGTTGCGGCAAGCGCCAGCAGTGTCGAGACGGCCATCACGACGAGGAGCGGCATGGCGCCGCCTTCTTCCTTGAGCACGGCCGCCGCCAGCGTCGACATGGCCGCGCCGCCGCCGACCGTGATCGCGCCGCCGAGGCCGGAGGCCGAGCCGGCAAGGTGCGGGCGCACGCTGACGATGCCGGCGTTCGAGCTCGGCAGCGTGAGGCCGTTGCCCACGCCCGTCAGCGCCAGCGGCGCGAAGAAGGCGGTCGCCGACGCCACGTCGCCGAGAAGAATGGCGGTGGTGACGGCGACGCCGATCAGGCTGACGACGCTGCCCGAAAGCATCATGGTCATGGTGCCGAAGCGGCGGGTATAGCGGCCGGAGATGAAATTGCCGACCATATAGCCTGCAGCGATCAGGAAGAACTGCACGCCGAGCATGGTCGGCGTCAGATGGTAGATCGCCGTGCCGACGAAGGGCGCGCCGCCGAGAAAGGCGAAGAAGACGCCGGAGGAAAAGGTCGAGGTGAGCGTATAGCCCCAGAAGCGGCGGGACTGGAAAAGCTCGGGCCAGCTTTTGAATTGCGCCGTGAAGCTCGCCGCCGGCGTGCGGTTCGTCTCGCCGAGATCGGCGGAGACCAGCATCAGGGCGAGAAGACCCAGTCCCAGGATGAGGGCGAAATTCGCCTCCCAGCCGAACAGGTCGTTGAGCGTGCCGCCGACGGTGGGCGCGATCATCGGCACCAGCGACATGCCCATGGTGACATAGGCGATCATCGAGGCGGCACCTTCCATCGGCACGGTGTCGCGGATGATGGCGCGCGGCAGCACGAAGCCCGCGACGACCGCCGTCTGCAGGAGCCGTCCGAACATGAAGACGGTGACATTGGGTGCCGTGATGCAGATCACGGTGCCGACGAGCAGGATGAGAATGCTGCCGATCATCACCCGGCGCCGCCCGAAAATGTCGGAGAGCGGTCCGAGCACGAGCTGCAGCAGGGCGGTACCGGCGATATAACCGGAGACGGCAAGCTGCATGACGGCATAGTCGGTGCCGAAATGGACCGCCATGGCGGAAAGCGACGGCAGGAAGACGTTGAGCGAAAGGGCTGCAAGTCCGGCACAGACGACCAGCGTCACGATATGCGGCGGGGTGCGTCTGTCCAGAAACCGGGTCTGCTGCACGTCTTCTTCCTTTCTGCGCTGCCTTTGCGACCTCTCGTCAGGCCGGCGGGGCCGCGCTTGCCTTCTCGATCGTGACGCCCTGCCGCTTGCGTTCGCGATAGAAGGTATAGAGGCCGGAGCCGATAACGATGGCAGCGCCCGTGAGCATATAGGCGTTCGGGCGCTCGCCGAACAGGAAGACGCCGATCGCCAGCGCCCAGAGGAGGCCCGTGTAGCGAAAGGGCGCGATGAAGGAAATCTCGCCGACGCGCATGGATTTGATGACCGCCTGATATCCGCCGAAGACCAGGACCGCGGCAAGCGCCAGATAGCCGAGCGCTTCAGGGCCGACCGGCTGCCAGCCGCCCATCGGCACGATGAGGAGCGCTCCGACGACGGTGTTGGCAAGCGAGGTGAAGAGCGTCACGGTGAGCGTCGGGATTTCGGCGGTGATCCGCCTGGTCGTCAGGTCGCGGCTTGCGGTGAAGAAGCAGGCGGCAACGGCAAACAGCGCGGCAGGTGTAAAACCTTCCGGCCCGGGGCGGATGATGAGAAGCACGCCGACAAAGCCGACGGCGATCGCCGTCCAGCGCCGCCAGCCGACCGGCTCCCCCAGGAAAAGTGCCGCACCTAACGTAACGGCAAGCGGCAACGACTGCATGATCGAGGAGGCGGCCGCGAATTCGATATGGGCGAGCGCCGAAAGGAAGGTGAGGGTGGCGCCGATCTCGAAGGCGGTGCGCAGCAGCACGAGCGGATGCGTGACGGCCTTGAGAGACAGCCTCACGCCGAGATAACGCGCGACGCAATAGATGAGGACGGTCGCCATGACGCCGCGCACCGCCATGATCTGCGCGATGCCGAGCTCGGAGGTGACGGATTTGACCAGCGCATCGTTGAAGGTGAAAGCCGCCATGGCGAGCGACATGAGGAGCGCCCCCCGCGAATTTTCCGACGATGCCATTCCCGATTCCTCCGGTACCGAAGGTCTCTTAAAGCAATGGCTTACCCACCGCCAGTGCGATTGCGACCTGGGCGGTACGCTCTTGGGTAGAGGTGAACGGAAGTCTAATATGCGATAGAGTGTAAGAAAGCGAATTGTAAGGGTTCCGAATTAACCCTTGTTCAACCGAAATTGCCGACTGTAGGCGCAATCATTCCCGCATGAGGCTGGAATCGTGCCGTTGCCGTTTCGCGAATGCCGCTGACGCGAAAGCCGGTACCTGATTGCAGTTGGGGGAAAAATGTCTTTCATCGATCGTCTTCTTCAAGGCCGCCGGATCGTCACCAAGGTTCTGCTTTTCGTCGTGCCGCTGGTTCTTCTGATCGCCGGCGTCGGCCTTGCCGGCTACTATACGGCGAGCATGCTGAACGGGCACATGACCGTGACGCGCGCGACGATCGAGAACATCGGCGATTTCGAAAATCTCCAGTCCGTGCTCCAGGAATTCACCAGCAAGCCCGACGATGCGACCCTTGCCGCCCTCAGAGAGGGGATCGACCGGCAGGAAAACGGTGTGGAGGTGCTCGAAGGCCTGCTCGTGACCGACGGCGACCGGGAGCGCATCGCGGTCGTGACCGGTCTGGCGCCGGCGCTGCGGGCCGATACCGACGCCCTCTGGGCGATCAAGCAGAGGCGCGATGAGAACGCCACGGCCCTGGACTACAACGTCGACGACATCCGCACCATCGCGACCGGCGTCGCCGACCAGGTAGCCAACGTCCGCAAGCAGTTCGAGGGGAAGGAGAAATTCGCCAAGGGCATGGTGCTGGAAGCCTATGCCTACAAGGCGATCGCCGAGCAGATCGGCGAAGTTCGCAATTCCGTCCGCGAGACGGGCACGGATGACGGTGCGATCAGCACCGCGGACATGTATCTCGGCATTCTCGCCAAGACGTTCGACGAGGTGCAGTCCTTCCTGACGCCGAACGGTGCCAAGCAATTGAAGCCCATCCGCGATGCGATCGACGGCATGGGCGATCTCATCAAGAGCGATCGGCCCGTTCCGGAAAAAGCCCAGGCGATCCGCCTCGCGGCAAGTGCCTTCATGAAATACCAGTCCGAGATGGAGGCCGAGGTCGCCAACAAGGCGGGCAATGCCGCCTCGCGTTTCGCCAGCATCGAAGGGGAAGTGGCGAGCCTTCGCACGCTTCTCGACCGCAGCGCCGAGTCGCTGCGTCTCATCGACGCCATGCAGCTCTACATCGAGCGCCTGCGCGCCACCCAGACGGAAGAGGCCCGCAAGATCGTCCTCGACGTCATGGCACAGTTGAACACGGCGAGCGCCGAGGTCTCCGAACTCGCGCGCAATCCGGCCATGCGTGAATTCGCGCCCATGCTGCAGCCGCGGCTGAAGTCGATCGAGGACGATACGGCCAAGCTTCTGTCGATCGCCGAAGAGTGGAAGACGGCCCGGGCGGCCGCGACCGGAACACTGACCGCCGGCATGGCTGGCCTCAAGAACTTCGTCGCCCAGGCCCAGGAGGTCGGCAAGGAGGACAGCGAGCGCTCGGCCCAGCTCTCGATCGTCGCCATGGTGCTCGGCACGCTGCTCGCCATCGTCGGCGGCCTGATGCTGGTCGAAACCCTGCGCGGCCCGCTGCGCCGTGTCACCGAGGTGATGAAGCGGCTTGCCGCCGGCGACCTCGAGGTCAAGATCGAGGGCCGCGAGCGGGGTGACGAAATCGGCGACATGGTCCGCTCGGTCACCGTCTTCCGCGATGCGGCGCTGGAGAACATCCGCCTGGAGGAAGAGGCCACCGCGGCCCGCGAGCTTTCCAACGCCGAGGCCGAACGCCGTGCTTCGGAGCGCGCCCGCATCGCCGCCGAACAGCGCCAGGCGCTCACCGCTCTCTCCGACGTGCTCGGCAAGCTTGCCGAGGGCGATCTGGAACGCAGCATGGACGAGAACCTGCCGGAAGACTTCGTCGAGATGGCGCGCACCTACAACCAGGCCGTCGAGGCGCTCCGGGCGACGCTGGCCGACGTCCGTTCCACTGCCGAGGAGATCGACGGCGGCACCGGCAATCTCGCCTCGTCCGCCGACGACCTTGCCCGCCGCACCGAGCAGCAGGCGGCGGCGCTGGAAGAGAGCTCGCGGGCACTCCGGCACTTGAGCGATATCGTCCGCTCGACCGCCGAAAGCGCCAAGCAGACTTCGGTCTCCGTCAACGAGACGGAGGAATTCGCGGTCCGTTCCGGCGAGGTCGTGTCCCGC
Source organism: Neorhizobium descurainiae (assembly GCF_051400715.1). Classification (NCBI taxonomy): domain Bacteria; kingdom Pseudomonadati; phylum Pseudomonadota; class Alphaproteobacteria; order Hyphomicrobiales; family Rhizobiaceae; genus Neorhizobium; species Neorhizobium descurainiae. The sequence continues at coordinate 154,882 of NZ_JBLFFK010000010.1, read as the reverse complement.
GCGGTTGACGCGATGGGCGAGATCAGCCGCTCCTCCGACAAGATCGCGACGATCATCGGCGTGATCGACGAGATCGCCTTCCAGACCAACCTTCTGGCGTTGAATGCCGGCGTCGAGGCGGCGCGTGCGGGTGAGGCGGGACGCGGCTTCGCGGTCGTCGCCCAGGAAGTGCGCGAGTTGGCGCAGCGCTGCGCCGGTGCGGCCCGCGAGATCAAAGGCCTCATCTCGGCAAGCTCGACCCAGGTCAGCAACGGCGTGCAGCTTGTCGAGGAGACCGGTTCGGCGCTGACCGAGATCATCGGCCACATCACGGACGTCCGCAAACTGGTCGCCCAGATTTCGGCCGCGACCGGCGAGCAGTCGACCGGCATCCACGAGGTGACCAAGGCCGTTCAGGAAGTGGAACTCATCACCCAGCGCAACGCCGCGATGGTCGAAGAGAACAATGCCGAGATCCACGGCCTGCGCAAGCGCGTGGAAATGCTGTCGGAGAAGATCGAGCGGTTCAAGACCCGCGACCCGAACACGAATTTCCACGCCGGCGCCTATGAGCGGCGCGCGGACATGCTGCGCAGCGACGCGGCCTGAGGCCTCAAGGGATCAGAGAGGCGACCGTTTCCAGGAAGCGTTGCCCGCTGATTGGAAGCTCCGGTTTCAACCAGGACGCCGCCATCGGCAACGATGGCGGCGTCGGCGTGACTGGACGGTAGCTGACGCCAGGCCGGGGATGGTGCGACAGGCCCGCGGTGACGAAGCCCATGCCGGCGCCGGCCGCGACAAGCCCGACAAGCGTCGTCATCGGCGTCACTTCCTGGACGATGCGCGGGCTGATGCGCTCTTCCTGAAAGAGGGCGATGAAGCGGTCGTGGATGCTGGGTCCGACGCTGCGCGGAGCAATCAGCAGCGGCTCGCCGGCGAGATCGGCAATCCGGATTTCGGTCCGGGAGGCGAGCGGATGGCTGGCGGGCAGGGCGAGCACGAACGGCTCGTCCGGCAGTTCGCGGATGGCCAGATGCGGACTGGCGAGCGGCGGATGCAGGATGGCAAGGTCGATCGTACCCATCGTCAGCGCCGTTTCGAGCGACGGCGAATTCATCTCGGAAAGCTCGACTTCCACGTCGGGATAGTGCCGGCGATAGGCCTGCACGGCCTCCGGCAGCACGCCGTAGAAGGCGATCGCGGTGAAACCGAGCCGCAGCCGGCCGACTTCGCCGCGCATTGCTCGCAGCGCCTGTTCCTTGGCGAGATTTGCATTCTCGATCGCCCGCCGCGCCGGTTCGAGAAATGCCTTGCCGGCAGGTGTGAGGGCGACGCCGCGGCGGTCGCGGGCAAAGAGCTCCGTGCCTATCTCGAACTCCAGGGCCCGGATGCGCTGGCTGAGCGAGGGCTGGGTGAGATGCAGCCGTTCGGCCGCCCGGCGGAAATGCAGCTCTTCGGCGACGGCGACGAAACACGCCATGGACCGGATATCCATAGGAGCTCCTGATTAAAATTCCCTATCACAGATCGTGATATTCCGATTGGAACGCAATCAGCGTGACCCTTATCTTCTTTCGAAGCAAGGCTTTTGTCCCTCGACAGTCAACGGGAAGGCGTGGATCATTGCCGAAATCCGGTCATTTCATGGTGCCGAGCTTGGTTGCGCTATTGGCGTTCCTTGCGCTGATATCCGGCGCGGCAGCCGCTTTCGCGGTCGTTGCGGACAATCACAGCAGCGGCTTCACGCGTTACGCCCGGGTCGACCGGCCCGACGGGACTTACCGCAACATGCTGGTCGACAATGCCTCGCTCGAAGCACTGCGTCGGGGCGGACCTGCGGAGACGATGACCATCCTGATGGAAAGCTTTTCCGATGACGACCTGACGACGGTCTTTGTCAAGCGCCGCAAAGAGGGCCGCTGGACCTATGGTTCGATCAGGCCCGGTGAAGGGCTCGACGCATTCCGGCCGAGCCCGCCCTGTGCCACCTGCCATCGGGCCGCCGGCGCGAGCGACGGCACGTTCACCCGGCCGATGCTGGAGGGGTTCGTGAAGACCGGAGCGGAGCAGCAGACCTACTGCGACCGTCCGGGCCGCTCGCCCTGCAGCCCGGATGTCTATCGGCGGACATCGCGCTGATCCGCGAAAGTCAGGAAACGGGTGGCCGGCGGCGCCCCGATCTGGAATTTGGATCCCGCACTTGATGAAAACAGCAAAGCGGAGATCCCATGAAAATCCTTGAAGGAAAGATCGCAATAGTCACCGGTGCGAGCGCCGGCATCGGCCGGGCTGCGGCAAGGCTTTTTGCCGATGAAGGCGCAAGCCTGGTGGTCACGGCAAGACGGGCCGGACTGCTCGACACGCTGGTCGAGGAAATCGAGGCTGCCGGGGGCAGGGCTGCGGCCCTTGCGGGAGACATCCGCGACGAGGACCTGCATCGGCGGCTGGTGGAAACGGCGGTGGAACGTTTCGGCGGGCTCGATTTCGCCTTCAACAATGCCGGCGGCACGGTCGCCTACGGCCCGGTGACCGAAACATCCGCGGACGACTGGCGCACCACGCTGGAGCTCAACCTCACCAGCGGGTTCCTTGCGGCGAAATACCAAGCGCCGGCGATGATCGCCCGCGGCGGCGGCTCGATCGTCTTCACGTCCACCTTCGTCGGCCACAGCGCCGGCATGCCCGGCATGGGCGCCTATGCTGCCGCCAAAGCCGGGCTTGCGGGTCTCGTCCAGGTGCTGGCGGCGGAACTCGGACCGCACAAGGTGCGGGTCAACGCCCTGCTGCCGGGCGGGGTCGACACGGACGCCAATCCGATCAACTTTCCGGGCGCGCTTCCCGAGACGGTCAGCTTCATCAATGGACTGCATGCGCTGAAACGGGTCGCGCAGCCGGAGGAGATCGCCAAAGCCGCACTGTTTTTGGGTTCGGACATGGCGAGCTTTGTGACGGGTTCCTCGATGCTCGCCGACGGCGGCGTCTCGATCAGCCGGACGTGAGAAAAAGAGCGCTGGCGCTTTTTAGCCGCCGGTGACGCTCATGTGGCGGGCGAGGGCGGGCTTCCTGTGCTGGCGGTCGATGATGAAGTCGTGGCCCTTCGGCTTGCGGCCGATCGCTTCGTCGATCGCCGCAGAGAGATAATCGTCGCTCTCGGAGGCGCGCAGCGCCGTGCGGAGGTCCGCCGCGTCGTTCTGGCCGAGGCACATGTAGAGCGTCCCGGTGCAGGTGAGCCGCACGCGGTTGCAGCTCTCGCAGAAGTTATGGGTCATCGGCGTGATGAAGCCGAGCCGTCCCCCGGTTTCCTTCACCTCGACATAGCGGGCCGGTCCGCCGGTCTTGTAGGGAATGTCCGCGAGCGTGAACTGCTCCTCGAGATCGGCCCGCAGCTCGGAAAGCGGCAGGTATTGATCGGTGCGGTCCTCGTCGATCTCGCCCATCGGCATGGTCTCGATCACCGTCAGGTCCATGCCGCGCTCATGCGCGAAGCGGATCATCGCGGGGATTTCGAGCCGGTTGAAATCCCTGAGCGCCACCGCGTTGAGCTTGATCTTGAGGCCGGCCTTACGGGCGGCGTCGATGCCTTCCATGATCTTGTGGAAATCGCCCCAGCGGGTGATCGTCTTGAATTTTGCGGGATCGAGCGTGTCGAGGGAGACGTTGATGCGGCGCACGCCGCAATCGTAGAGCTCGTCGGCGTAACGGGCGAGCTGGGAGCCGTTGGTCGTCAGCGTCAGCTCGTCGAGCGCGCCGGACTGGAGATGGCGGCCGAGCTCGCGCACCAGGAACATGATGTTCTTGCGCACCAGCGGCTCGCCGCCCGTGAGGCGCAGCTTGCGGACACCCTTGGCGATGAAGGCGGAACAGAGCCGGTTCAGCTCTTCGAGCGTGAGCAGGTCCTTCTTCGGCAGGAAGGTCATGTTTTCCGCCATGCAATAGGTGCAGCGGAAATCGCAGCGGTCGGTGACCGAGACGCGCAGGTAGGTGACCGCCCGGCCGAACGGATCGATCATCGGCGCCTTGTCGGCGATGATTGGCGCTGCCCCTCCGATCGGTCCTGCGAAACTGTTCACGTGATAATCTCCCTTACCCCACAGGTGGGGACTTCGAGCCTCTGCTTCAAGTGTATGACAATCGGCCCCATGAGAACAGGGGCGAGTGTAAAACAGCTTGCGGCGGAGCGGACGAACCCATAATCCTCCGGCGGGTATATGACAATCGGGAGCTCCACCATGAGCGAGATCTGGCCGACGGAACTCAGGGTTTCGAAAGACCGCCGCACGCTCAGCGTCACCTTCAACGACGGCCGCACCTTTCCGGTGCCTGCCGAGACGATGCGGGTTCTTTCTCCCTCGGCGGAAGTGCAGGGCCATGGCCCGGGCCAGAAGGTGACCGTGCCGGGCAAGCGGAATGTCGGGATCGCGGCGATCGCGCCGACCGGCAATTACGCGGTGCGCATCGCCTTCGACGACGGTCACGACAGCGGCATCTTCACCTGGTCCTATCTGCGCGAGCTCGGGGAGCATGGGGGCGACCTGTTTGCGGATTACGAGCGCGAGCTTGCCGAAAAGGGTTTAAGCCGCGATGCTTAGATCCAGAAGCGATCCAGGAGACATGAGCATTGGCGGCTGAAGCATATTCGAGCGATCTCGCGCAGGTCGTCGTCCTGCTGGGGGCAGGCGTCGTCGCCGCGCCGCTCTTCAAGCGTGCGGGACTCGGGTCCGTGCTGGGTTATCTCGCCGCCGGACTGGCGATAGGTCCCTTCGGCCTCGGCGTCTTCTCCGATCCGCAAGCCATCCTGCATGTGGCCGAGCTCGGCGTGGTGATGTTTCTCTTCATCATCGGCCTCGAAATGCAGCCGTCCAGGCTCTGGGGCATGCGCAAGGACATCTTCGGCCTCGGAGCCTTTCAGGTGATCGCCTGCATCGCCGGGCTGACGGGGATCGGCATCGCCTTCGGCTTTCCGTTCGGTCCGTCCTTTGTCGCCGGCACCGGTTTCGTCCTGACCTCGACGGCGATCGTCATGCAGATGCTGCAGGAGCGGAACGCGCTTTCGACGCTGAAAGGCCAGCGCATCGTCGCCATCCTCCTCTTCGAGGATCTGGCGATCGTGCCGCTTCTGGCCCTCGTGACGCTGGTCTCCACGGCGGAGGCGACCGCGACGCCCGCGGAACGGTGGACGTCGATCGGCATCGCGATCGCCGCGGTCGCCGCTCTGATTCTCGCCGGACGCTACCTGCTCAATCCGTTCTTCCGGCTTCTCGCGACCTCCGGCGCGCGGGAGGTCATGACGGCAGCGGCCCTCCTGGTCGTCTTGGGTTCGGCGCTCGCCATGCAGATGAGCGGGCTTTCCATGGCGATGGGAGCGTTCCTGGCCGGCGTGCTCCTGTCGGAGTCGTCGTTCCGCCATCAGCTCGAAGCGGATATCGAACCCTTCCGCGGCATCCTGCTCGGCCTCTTTTTCCTGGGTGTCGGCATGGCGATCGATCTTGCCGTCATCGCCGCCAACTGGCAGATCGTAGTCGCCAGCGTTGTCTCTTACATGATCCTCAAGGCGCTGATCATCTACGTCGTTGCGCGGCTCCTCCGAACCTGCCACAGCGAAAGCTTCGAGCGCGCCGTCCTGATGGCGCAGGGCGGGGAGTTCGCCTTCGTCCTCTATGCCGCGGCGATGTCCGAGGGGGTGATCGACGCGCAGACCAATGCGATCCTGACGGCAACCGTCATCATATCGATGGTCCTGACGCCGCTGATGGTGATCCTGCACGACCGGCTGACGCCGGAACAGGAGCCCGATACGGAGGGGCTCGCCCTGCCGGAAAATGTCGAAGGCTCCGTCCTGATGATCGGCTTCGGCCGCTTCGGGCAGATCGTCAGCCAGCCGCTGCTGGCGCGGGGCTACACGCTTTCGATGATCGACAAGGATGTGGAATTCGTGCGCGATGCGGGAGAGTTCGGCTTCAAGGTCTTCTATGGCGACGGGTCGAGGATCGACATTCTTCACGCCGCAGGCGCAGGCACCGCGAAAGCGATCCTGCTCATGATGGACGACAAGGAGGCCGCAATCAAAACGGCGGAAATCATCAAGGAGGAATTTCCGCTCGTTCCGCTGCTGGCACGCGCTTATGACAGAGGCCATGCCATCGACCTCATCCATGCGGGCGTCGATTACCAGATCCGCGAGACCTACGAATCGGCCCTGACTTTCGGAAGGGAGGTCCTGCATGTCCTCGGCGAGGAGCCTGAGATGGCCGACCAACTGGTCGAGGAATTCCGCTCCGTCGACAAAGAGCGCTTCGCGCTCGAACTGGTCGGCGGCATCTATGCCGGGCGCTCGCTGATCCGGGGCAATGCCGGCCCGGCCGATCTCGTGGCCGCAAGAACCGCGCAGGAGCGCGAAAGACGCGCGGCGGAGCAGGCGGAGCTGAAGGAACAGCCCTCATAGGCGCCGGTCAGGCTTGCTCGGTCTCCTCGGCGTTTTCCGCCTGCAGCGCCAGGATGATTCTTTCCATCGACTCGGCCATGGCATGGCACTGCTCGATCGGCGTCGAGGAAAGCGTCCGCTCGATCAGCGTCGTCTGGATCGCCATCGCCTCCTCGGCAACGGCCCGGCCTTCCTGCGTGAGATGGAGGCGCAGCACGCGCTTGTCCTTCTGGTCGCCGCGGCGTTCGACGAGGCCGCGCTTTTCCATCTGCGGCAGCGTCATGCTCATGTTGGAGCGGCCGACCAGCAGCTTGCGGGCCAGTTCCTGCTGCGAGATCCCTTCGAACCGGTAGAGGTTGACGAGGATGTCGAGATGCGGCGGCTTGATGTCTAGGCCGGAAAGCTCGCGCGTCAGCACGGTCTGCATGAGCTGGCAGGCGCGCGCCACGGCGACCCAGCTTTTAAATCGCGGATGATCCCACGGCAGGGATTGATTTTTGTTCATGTTTGTACTTTATTGTTCAAGATTGAACATTATCGGATTTTTCCACTATGCCAAATTTTGCGCTCAAGGTCATCCGTCTCGCCTTCGCCATGTTGGGAAGGCTGGCTCCTCAAACCGCGGCAAAGCTCGCTTTTGCGCTTTTCTGCCGCACGCCGTCGCGCCGCCCGAAGGGCGAGAAGGCCCGGATGACGGAGGCGGAGGGCCGGGAAAGGCTCGCAGCGGCCGAGAGGATGCCGTTTCCGGCCGGGAAATCCACCGTCATGGCTTACCGCTTCGGCGACGGCAGGCCCGGGCGCCGGCGTTATCTCGTCGTGCATGGCTGGGGGTCGAGCGCGGCCTACATTTCCGCCCTGCCGGCGGGGCTTGCGGAAAGCGGGGCCGAGGTCGTGGTGCTCGATTTTCCAGGCCACGGTCTTTCGAGCGGCCGGAGCCTCAACATGCGCCAGGCGGTGGATACGGTGGTGGAGGCCGAGCGACGCTTCGGCCGTTTCGACGCAGTGGTCGGCCATTCCTTCGGCGGTGCGGCTTCGATGCTCGCGGCCGGCGGCGTGATGAAGGGGGCCGGCGCGATCTCGCCTTCGAAGCTGGTCGTGATCGGATCGCCCAGCGATATCCACTGGCTGTTCGACGATTTTTCGCGAATGGTCGGGCTGGCGCCGCGCGTCAAGGCGTTGCTGATCCAGCACGCGGAGCAGGTGGCGGGTGCCTCGCTCGACGATTTCGACACGGTTGCCGCCGCCGCGCGGCTCGGCAAGCCCGTGCTGGTCGTGCATGCGGAGGAGGACAAGGAGGTCGCATCCCACCATGCTCGCCGCTTCGGCGATCTTGCGACGGCGCAGCTCCACTGGGCGAACGGTCTCGGCCATCGCCGCATCGTCAGCGACCGTGGCGTCATCGAAACGATCGGCGCATTCCTGTCGGAGGATATGCCACCGGTTCATGAAGCCGCCGGAAGCGGGGCCGCCGCTTGATCGCCGAAACCTGTCATCATACTGTCACCCGCGCCGGCTAAGGCCGGAGCGATTGCGGGGACGATCCATGACCATCATCACATCCGTCGAGGAACTGAAGGCCATCTACGAGGGCGTGTCTGATGCCTCCCTCGTCAAGGTGACCAAGGTGCTGACGCCGGAATACCGGCAGATGATCGAGGCTTCTCCCTTCGTGGCGCTCGCGACCGTCGGGCCGGAAGGGCTCGACTGCTCACCGCGCGGCGACCTGGGCGGTGCAGTGCGAATTCAGGACGAGGCGACGCTGCTTCTGCCCGACTGGCGCGGCAACAACCGCATCGACTCGCTTCTCAACATCGTCCGCGATCCGCGCGTGGCGCTGATGTTCCTGGTGCCGGGCTCCAATACGGCCATGCGCATCAACGGCCGGGCCGTCGTCTCGGTGGAGCCCGCGCTGCTGGAAAGCTTCGAGATGGACGGCAGGCATCCGCGCAGCGTGACCGTCATCACCATCAACGAGGTCTATTTCCAGTGCGCCCGGGCGCTGATGCGCGCGGAACTCTGGAATCCGGAGCGCTTCGTCGATCCGAAGAGCCTGCCGACGCCCGGCGCTCTTTTGAAGGCCGCCAAGGCGGATTTCGACAAGGAAACCTACGACCGCGAATGGCCGGAGCGCGCCGCCAAGACCATGTGGTAGCAGGCCGCGGCGAGGATCCAGTCCGCTTCCGGATCACCTGAAACCTACTTCCTGTAGATCAGCCAGTTCTTGCCCGCATAATCCTTCTTCATGCCTTCTTCGAAGAAGACGGTGCGGTTCCGGCCGCCGTTCTTGGCATGATAGAGCGCGGTATCGGCGTCGGCATAAAGTTCGCCGGGATCGCCCGCCTGCGAACCCATGGCGAAGCCGAGGGAGAGCGTGACCGGGCCGTAGTCGACGCCGGAGCGCGAATTGCGGAAGGTGCGGGTCTCCAGCGCGCGGCGAACCCGCTCGCAAAGGATCATGACCTCGTCCGGCGTATTGCCTTCGACGATCATGGCGAATTCCTCGCCGCCGGAACGGGCGACGAAGACATCCTTGCGGACGTTGGAACGGATCACGGAGGCGACGCTTGCGAGAATCTTGTCGCCGACCGGGTGTCCGAAGCTGTCGTTGATCTTCTTGAAGTTGTCGATGTCCGCGAGCACGAGCGCGACGACCGGCAGGACGGCGGAATTGTTGTAGATCGATGCGAGACGCTCGTCGAAGGCGCGGCGATTGGCGATGCGCGTCAGCGAATCCGTGTTGGCGATGCGCTTGTATTCGTCGAGTTCCTTGCGGACCTGATCCATTTCTTGGCTGCGCTGCGCGACCCCGCCGACTGTCTTTTCGCCATGGGCGATCGTCGTGCCCGTCGCTTCGTTGAGCAGCGAAATGGCATTGCTCAGGAGTTCGGTCGAGAAATTGCTCTTGGAGTTGATCCGCTGCGCGGTCTCTCCGAGCAGCCTGCTGTAGCTCTCCAGCGAGTTCTGCTCCTGACGCAGCAGCTTCAGAAGAGAGTCGAGCTCTCCGAGCAGCCTGGTATGCGCATTCTCGACGACGGCTACCTGCCCCGTTCCGAGATAGCGATGGGAGAGATCGTCCAGCTCTTCCTGGGACGCCCGGTTTCCGAGTGCCGCAAGATCCCGGGTGAGGTCGGGATTCGAGCCGATATAGGCTTCATAGAACAGCTGATAGTTGCGGGGTATCGGCGCAACGCCCATCGATCGCACCGCATAGATGATCTGACTGATCAGATCGCCAGGTTGCGCCTTCGGCGCCGTTGCCGTCGTCATCGACGATCCCCACTGATTCCGCCCGTATTGATGACCAGAATTAGTATGTGAAAAATATTGGAAAAGAATTAAGGGTCCGCTCTGAACAGCTTGTTCTTAATTTTATTTCGCCATCGCGCGTTAACCAATTCCCTTTGAACGGAAGAGCTTGCGGAACGCCACTCAGAAGCCGTCTCACCTTGCGAGTGTAATAAATTATCAGAAAAGTCGCTTCGAACGGATGAAAGCCCCGCGGTCCGTCGAGACGCGAGGCTTCTTCCCATCCGGGCGCCGGTCAGCCTTTTATTTGGGGCCGATCATGTTTTCCGGCCGGACGTACTGGTCGAATTCCTCGTTCGTCAGATATCCGCCGCCGACCGCTTCTTCGCGCAGCGTCGTGCCGTTCTTGTGTGCGGTCTTGGCGATCTTGGCGCAGATATCGTAGCCGAGCCTGCCGTTGAGCGCGGTGACCAGCATCAGCGAATTCTCGACGCCGCGCTTGATATTGTCCTCACGGGCTTCGATGCCGACGACGCAGTTGTCGGTGAAGGAGACGGCCGCATCGCCGAGAAGCTGGACCGACTGCAGGAAGTTGTAGGCCATCATCGGATTGTAGACGTTGAGCTCGAAATGGCCCTGGCTGCCGGCGAAGGTGAGTGCCGCGTGGTTGCCGAAGATGTGGGCGCAGACCTGCGTGAGCGCCTCCGACTGGGTCGGATTGACCTTGCCCGGCATGATCGACGAGCCCGGTTCGTTTTCCGGCAGCGACAGTTCGCCAAGGCCGGCGCGCGGGCCGGAGCCTAGGAAACGGATGTCGTTGGCGATCTTGAAGAGGGCTGCGGCGGCCGCATTGATCGCTCCGTGGGCGAAGACCATCGAGTCGTGCGAGGCGAGCGCTTCGAACTTGTTCGGCGCCGTCACGAAGGGCAGGCCGGTGATCTTCGAGATTTCCTCCGCGACCTTTTCCGCAAAGCCGACCGGGGCGTTGAGGCCCGTGCCGACGGCCGTGCCGCCCTGGGCGAGCTTGCTGAGGGCGGGGAGCGTCAGTTCGATATTGGCGATCGCCGAGGCGACCTGCGCGGCATAGCCGGAGAATTCCTGGCCGAGGGTCAGCGGCGTGGCATCCTGCGTATGGGTGCGGCCGATCTTGATGATGTGGGCGAAGGCCTTGACCTTCACGTCGAGCGCCGCATGCAGGTGCTTCAGCGACGGGATGAGGTGGTGGACGATCTGTTCGACGCAGGCGATGTGCATGGCCGTCGGATAGGTGTCGTTCGACGACTGGCTCATGTTGACGTGGTCGTTCGGATGCACCGGCTTCTTGGAGCCCATCACGCCGCCGAGCATTTCGATCGCACGGTTGGAGATGACCTCGTTGGCGTTCATGTTCGACTGGGTGCCGGAGCCGGTCTGCCATACGACGAGCGGAAAGTGATCGTTGAGCTTGCCGTCGATGACCTCCTGGGCCGCATCGACGATCGCCTTGCCGAGAGCGGGGTCGAGACCGCCGAGCGCCATGTTGACGCGGGCCGCGGCCTGCTTGACGATGCCGAGGGCACGGACCACGGCGAGCGGCTGCTTTTCCCAGCCGATCTTGAAGTTGCCGAGCGAGCGCTGCGCCTGAGCCCCCCAATAACGGTCGCCTGCCACTTCGATCGGGCCAAACGTATCGGTTTCGGTGCGGGTCGATGCCATCTTCGCTGCCTCTGCTTTCTCGTGGTCGCTGCCGGCCTCGGGTCTTCAACAACGCGTTACCGCGTGGGATGCCGGCCGGCGGGCATTACTATACGATTGGTATGCGTCCGCAAGACGGGGAAACGGGCTTTTTGGTACGTTGCCGGCGTGCTTTTTATGACACGGGAAGCGGAATTATACGACATTTTCCTCGCCCGCCTGTTGTCGCTGCGGCCCGGCGTCAGTAAAAATTTAACGAATATTTTCTTAACCTTCTGCCCGCGCACCGACGCTATTTCCCGGCAGGGCGCGAACCGGTCGGGAAGCTCGTGCGTTTCTTTCCATCCCTTACGCGATCGGTTAGATGGCGTGATGATATTCGGGCCCGCGGAGAAGTCGCGGATGCAGGTGACGGGGACGACATTGCAGCACAGACACAAGAAAACTTCGATCGCACTGGCGCTCGTGTCGGGAATTTCCGTCTTCACCGGGGCGGTCGCTCCCGCCCATGCGATAACCCTGATGGACCTTCTGCGCGGCGGCCCCGGCGCCGACAGGGCGCGGCAGGCGGACGATGGCCTGCCGGGCGTCGATACGGGCCGCAGGGGCATGCCGAGCGAGCGGGCGCTCGCCGATCCCGAGCCGCTGCCGAAGGTCTCGGGGCCGCGCTATTACACATACAAGCCGGATGCCGAGCGCCTCGTGAAGACGGCCGGTTTTGCCGCTGCAGCCGCAACCGATGGCTCGCGGTTCCTCTCCGAAGCCAAGGTTTCCGCGCCGACGGAGATCGCTGCAGCTCTCGAAGCCTTCTACGGCAAGACCGCCGAACCGCTCTGGATTTCCGACGGCGATGTGAACGAAAAGGCGAGGGGCGTCCTGGCGCTCTTCGAGCGCGCCGGCGAATACGGTCTCGACCCGGCCGATTATCTGCTGCCCGTACCGTCGCTGACGACGGCAAGCGTCGTCGCTCCGGTCGACACTGCCGCCCCCACCGATCCTGCCGCGCAGGTTGATCTCGCCGCGCCGACCGTCTCGGCCTCTCCTGCGGATGCCCATGACCGGGAGCTGATGCAGTTCGAACTGGCGCTGTCGGAAAAGGTGCTGATGTTCGCCGAGGATATGTTGCGCGGCCGCATCGATCCGAACCGGGTTTCCGGCTACCACGATTTCAAGCGCAAGGACGTGAAGCTCTCTCTGGTCCTGCCCTTCGCGAAAAGCGGATCGGATGCAGCCGCCTATCTGGAGGGCCTCGCACCTCAGAGCGCGCATTTCCAGGCGCTGAAGGCCGAGCTTGCCAGGTTGCGTGCCGAGGCGGCGAGCGACGGCCCGGGCATCTCCCTGCCGCGCGATCTTCTGCTGAAGCCGGGCAGGAGCAGCCCGGACATGGCCAACGTGATTGCGGCGATCGAGCGCTCCGGCTCGGAGGAGCTGAAGAGCAGGCACGCGGCGACGCTTGCCGCTTATCAGCAGACGCCGGACTACACGCCGGAGCTTGTCGAGGTGGTGAAATCCTTCCAGGCCGAGGCCGGCCTGAAGCCTGACGGCGTCATCGGTGCGGCCACCGTCCGCAAGATGGTCGGCCATACGTCGCAGGACAGGATCGCAAAGCTGGTCGTCGCCATGGAACAGGCGCGCTGGCTGCCCGGCGACCTCGGAAGCCGTTACGTCTTCATCAATCAGCCGGCCTTCATGGTCTATTATCACGATCACGGCGCCGAGCAGTTCTCCATGCGGGTGGTCGTCGGCTCCAAGTCGAACCAGACCTATTTCTTCCAGGATGAGATCCAGACCGTGGAGTTCAATCCCTATTGGGGCGTGCCGCAGTCGATCATCATCAACGAGATGCTGCCGCATCTGCGCCGGGACCCGAGCTATCTCGACCGGCTGGGCTACGAGGTCTCGGTCAACGGCCGCGCCGTTTCGTCGAGCAGCGTCAACTGGTACGGTTCGACGCAGAGTATCGCGGTGCGCCAGCCGCCGTCGAGCGACAACGCGCTCGGCGACCTGAAGATCCTCTTCCCGAACAGCCATGCGATCTACATGCACGACACGCCCTCGAAGAGCTTCTTCCAGCGCGACATGCGGGCGCTGAGCCATGGGTGCGTCCGGCTTGCCGATCCGCGCAAGATGGCGGCTGCCGTGCTCGGCACGACCGTCGAGGACGTCAATGCGCGCATCGCCGCGGGCAAGAATGTCGCCGCCAAGGTGACTGCGAAGATCCCGGTTTATGTCGCCTATTTCACCGCCTGGCCGAACAAGGACGGCAAGGTGGAATATTTCGACGACGTCTATGGCCGCGACGACGCCATGATGAAGGCCTTCGCTGCGACCACCAAGGTGCGCGCCGCCCATAGCTGAGTTCGGATTTTAGATTGAGGCAAAAGGCGGCCGCGGGTCGCCTTTTTATTTGGCCGCCGCTATGAACCTGGCTTCTCGGGACATCAGCTTTTCCACCAGATCCGCCGTCAGCTCGTCATAGCCGCTGATGACGTGCCCGGGATCGAGCGTTTCGACCGCGACGTCGGAATAGCCGAAACTGACGGCGATCGAAGGAATTCCGGCATTGTGGGCGGCGAGGATATCGTTGACGCTGTCGCCGACCATGACGCTTGCGGCGGGATTGCCGCCGGCCCGTTCGATCGTGCCGAGTATGTGACGCGCATCGGGCTTGCGGGCCGCAAAGGTGTCGCCGCAGGTCATCGCCGCGAAGCGATCCGAAAGGCCGAGCTTTTCGATCAGGGGGAAGGCGAGACGTTCGGCCTTGTTGGTGCAGATGGCAAGCCGCATGCCCGCAGTCGACAGCCGGTCGAGGCATTCGACGGCACCGGCATAGGGACGGCTCTTGCCCGGCATATGCGCCTCGTAATGTTCCATGAAGCGGTTGAACAGGCGCTCGGCCGTCGCCTCGTCGAGCGGCGTTTTCCGCAGTTCGAAAGCCCGGCGGATCATGACGCGCACGCCCTGGCCGACGAGATGGGTGAGGTCCTCGAACGTGACGGGCGCGAGATCGGCCACCGCGATCGTATGGTTGAGGCTGTCGATCAGGTCCGGTGCGGTGTCGATCAGCGTGCCGTCGAGATCGAAAATGACGAGGGGAGCGGTCAATGAAGCCTCACGAGGTCTGTCGGGATATCTCCCTGGATTAAGGAATGCTGCCGTGAAATGCAAATATGCAGGATTCGCGCCCTCAGCAAAACCCGGGCTCGAAACGGGCTCAAAACCCAATCGGGGGGACTTTCGTTTGCCGGAGGAGGCGTGTAAACAGCGGTTCGGCGAAACAGCGGGAGCTTTTGGCGGATGGACGCCCGGGAAATGAAGGTCAAGGCGGCCGAGGCTGCATTGGCATATGTCGAAGACGGCATGAGGCTCGGCATCGGCACCGGTTCGACGGCAGAGGAATTCGTAAGGCTCCTGGCCGAAAAGGTTCACGAGGGCTTGCGGGTCGAGGGCGTCCCGACGTCCGAACGCACCGCAAGGCTCTGCGTCGAGCTCGGCATTCCGCTGAAGTCGCTCGACGAGCTTCCCGAGCTCGATCTGACGATCGACGGCGCCGACGAGGTCGATGCCAACCTGACCCTCATCAAGGGCGGCGGCGGCGCGCTGCTCCGGGAGAAGATCGTCGCGGCCGCGTCGAGCCGCATGATCGTGATCGCCGACGAAAGCAAGCTTGTCTCGATGCTTGGAGCCTTCCCGCTGCCGATCGAGGTCAATCCCTTCGGCCAGACGGCGACGCGGATCGCGATCGAAAAAGTTGCGGCAAGGCTGGGGTTGAGCGGCGAGCTGAAACTGCGCAAATCCGGTGACGATATCTTCACGACGGACGGCGGCCACCACATTTTCGACGCATCTTTTGGCCGCATTCCTGATGCAGAGGCTCTCTCGCGGGAGCTGAATTCCATTCCCGGTGTCGTCGAACACGGGCTGTTCATCCACATGGCGTCCTTTGCGATCATTGCCGGCGAGGCTGGAGCGCGGACGCTCGAGGCGAAATAAACTAGGAGCAACAACTCATGATCAGATTCGCGGTTCTCGGCCGTGCCGCCGCCCTGGCGATCCTCTTCTCCGGCGCCTTCACGGTATCGGCTCGCGCTCAGGAAGTCTCGGACGCCCAGCTTACCGCCGCGCGGGAAGCGATTGCTGCGCTGAACGTCACCGATCGTTACGACAACATCCTGCCCAACCTGTCGGAGCGCCTGAAGGCGCAGTTCATCCAGGCTTCTCCGAACTTCCAGGAGCAGATCTCCAACGTGGTCGACGAGGAGGCGCTGGCGCTTGCGTCGCGTCGCGCCGATCTCGAGAAGGAGGCAGCGACCATCTACGCCAAGAGCTTCTCGGTCGAGGAGTTGAAGGCGATCTCCACGTTCTTCAACACCGAAACCGGCAAGAAGCTGCTCACCAATCAGCCGCTCGTCAGCCGCGAGCTGGTGAAGGCGGCCGAAATCTGGGCGAACGGCATTTCCCGCGACCTCACCAACCAGAGCACCGAAAAGCTGCGCGGTGTCATCGACGCGACACCGATCCAGGCCCCGGTGGTCGATACCGGTTCGGCAGAAGCTCCGGCTGCAGCCGCACCCGCACCTGCCAAGCCTGCTCCCACCCCGGCGCCGAAGCCCTGATCGCATAGCCGGTCCGGCGAATTTTGTGGAAGCCCGGAGCGATCCGGGCTTTTCCTTTTTTGCGTCGGAACATTATATGAGGGCGATCCCGCTGCCCGTCCGAAGGAGAATTCTGATGACCGCCTATGACTATGATCTCTTTGTGATTGGCGGCGGATCGGGCGGGGTGAGGGCGGGCCGCGTCGCCGCTTCGCTCGGCAACCGGGTGGCGATCGCCGAGGAATACCGCTTCGGCGGAACCTGCGTGATCCGCGGTTGCGTTCCGAAGAAGCTTTTCGTCTATGCCTCGCAATATGCCGAGCATTTCGAGGATGCCGTGGGGTATGGCTGGCAGGTGGGGGAAAGCACCTTCGACTGGAAGAAGCTGATCGCCGCCAAGGACAAGGAGATCGCCCGCCTCGAAGGCCTCTATCGCCGCGGGCTGGAGAACAACGGCGCGGAAATCCTCGAAACCCGCGCGGAACTGGTCGATGCCCATACGATCCGGCTCACGAAGACCGGCAAGACGGTGACGGCCGAGAAGATCGTCATCGCGACCGGCGGATCGCCCAATCCGCATGCGGCGCTGCCGGGCCACGAGCTCTGCATTTCCTCGAATGAGGCTTTCGACCTGCCGGAACTGCCGCGCTCGATCCTGATCGCCGGCGGCGGTTATATCGCGGTCGAATTCGCCAACATCTTTCATGGCCTCGGCGTCGATACGACGCTCATCTATCGCGGCAAGGAAATCCTCTCGCGTTTCGACCAGGACATGCGCCAAGGCCTGCACAAGGCGATGGTGGAAAAGGGCATCCGGATCGTCCTCACCGACGTGATCGAGGAGGTGACGAAGGCGCCGGCCGGCGGGCTTGTCGCCCGTACCCTTTGCGGAGAGACCATCGCCGTCGACACGATCATGCTGGCGCTCGGCCGCGACCCGAACACGAACGGGCTGGGCCTCGAGGCCGCGGGCGTCGAAGTGAACGAGCGCGGCGCGATCGTCGTCGATGAATATTCCCGCACCA
Organism: Neorhizobium descurainiae; assembly: GCF_051400715.1. NCBI lineage: Bacteria > Pseudomonadati > Pseudomonadota > Alphaproteobacteria > Hyphomicrobiales > Rhizobiaceae > Neorhizobium > Neorhizobium descurainiae. The sequence goes on along the minus strand of NZ_JBLFFK010000010.1, from coordinate 137,942 downwards.
GCGTGCCGCATATCTATGCGCTCGGCGACGTCACCGACCGGGTACAATTGACGCCGGTGGCGATCCATGAGGCCATGTGCTTCATCGAAACCGCCTTCAAGGACAATCCGACCGCCCCGGATCACGACCTCATCCCGACAGCCGTCTTCTCGCAGCCGGAGATCGGCACCGTGGGGCTTTCCGAGGAGGAGGCGGCCAAGCGCTATCCGGAGCTCGAAATCTACCGCGCCGAATTCCGGCCGATGAAGGCGACGCTGTCGGGCCGCGCGGAGAAGATGATCATGAAGCTCGTCGTCGATGCCGCAAGCCGCAAGGTGCTCGGCGCCCATGTTCTCGGCCACGACGCGGGCGAGATGGCCCAGCTTCTCGGCATTTCGCTGAAGGCCGGCGTCACCAAGGACGATTTCGACCGTACCATGGCCGTCCACCCGACGGCTGCGGAGGAATTGGTCACCATGTACAATCCGAGCTATCGCGTCAGGAACGGCGAGCGCGTCTGAGGCATCGCGACCCGGCTCGGGTGCGGGTGCAAAGCACCGGTTTCATTGTCCGACAATGCGGCTATGCAAGGCCCCTGTTAAGGTTTATAAGCCGCGTCTATTTTGAAGGCGGTTGCCCGGCAGGCGATCGTGGTGGCTAAAACAGGTGAGTGAGATGGCACAGAATTGGACCCCGAGCAGTTGGCGGAACAAACCGATCCAGCAGGTCCCGGACTATCCGGACCAGGCCGCGCTGGCAGCGACGGAAGCTCAGCTCGCGACCTTTCCGCCGCTCGTCTTTGCCGGTGAGGCCCGCCGCCTGAAGAAGCAGCTCGCCAACGTCGCGGAAGGCAACGCCTTCCTGCTGCAGGGCGGCGACTGCGCCGAGAGTTTCGCCGAACACGGCGCGGACAATATCCGCGACTTCTTCCGTTCGTTCCTGCAGATGGCGGTCGTGCTCACCTATGGCGCCCAGCTGCCGGTGGTCAAGGTCGGCCGTATCGCCGGCCAGTTCGCCAAGCCGCGCAGCAACTCCCACGAGACGCAGGACGGCAAGACGCTGCTCACCTATCGCGGCGACATCGTCAACGGCACGGATTTCACGGAGGAAGCGCGCACGCCGAACCCGGAACGGCAGTTGAATGCCTACCGCCAGTCTGCGGCGACGCTGAACCTGCTGCGCGCCTTCGCGATGGGCGGCTACGCCAACCTCGAAAACGTCCACAAGTGGATGCTCGGCTTCGTGAAGGATAGCCCGCAGGGCGAACGCTACCGCAAGCTCGCCGACCGCATCAGCGAGACGATGGACTTCATGCAGGCGATCGGCATCACCTCGGAAAACAATCCGAGCCTGCGCGAGACCGATTTCTTCACCAGCCACGAGGCGCTGCTGCTCGGTTACGAGGAGGCGCTGACCCGCGTCGATTCCACCTCCGGCGACTGGTATGCGACCTCCGGCCACATGATCTGGATCGGCGACCGTACCCGCCAGCTCGACCATGCGCATGTGGAATATTTCCGCGGCATCAAGAACCCGATCGGCCTGAAATGCGGCCCCTCGCTGCAGGCGGACAAGCTGATCGAGCTGATCGACGCCCTGAACCCGACCAACGAGGCCGGCCGCCTGACGCTGATCTGCCGTTTCGGCTACGACAAGGTCGCCGACTGCCTGCCGAAGCTCATCCGCGCCGTCGAGCGGGAAGGCAAGAAGGTCGTCTGGTCCTGCGATCCGATGCACGGCAACACGATCACGCTGAACAGCTACAAGACCCGTCCGTTCGAGCGGATTCTCTCGGAAGTCGAAAGCTTCTTCCAGATCCACCGCGCCGAAGGCACCCATCCGGGCGGCATCCATGTGGAGATGACCGGCAAGGACGTGACCGAATGCACCGGCGGCGCCCGCGCAGTCAGCGCCGAGGACCTGCACGACCGCTATCACACCCATTGCGATCCCCGTCTCAACGCCGACCAGGCGCTGGAACTCGCCTTCCTGCTCGCCGAGCGGATGAAGAGCGGCCGCGACGAGAAGCGGATGGTCGTCAACGGCTGAGCCGTTTGCGCGATCTTCGGCAGCTGCGAATGAAAGAAGGCCGGCGAGGGGGAGCGCCGGCCTTCTTCATTTTCTCGTTCAGGGCTGAATTTACTGGACGAGAACGGGATTGCGGCAAGTGAGGCCCGTCACCCGGACATCGGCTTCGCCGATGCGCACGCCGAGCGTCAGGAGCAGATTGTAGACCAGGGTATCGAGAGGCTTCGTCAGCGTCGCCAACGTATCGGCGAGCGCGGCCTGAATGAGCGTCGGCGTTCCGATCGCCAGCGGACCGAGCTTGATCTCCAGCTCCAACCGTTTCAGAAGCGAAGTGACGAGGCTCGTCAAAGTGTCTCTGGTCGAGACGCTCATGACCTTGCCGGAGGTGATATCGTTGGCCGAGAAGGTCAGCGTCTTCCTGGTGAGATTGCCGGCGTTGATGTCGGCCTTTCCGGCGATGCTGAGCAGGACTGTGGACAGGATGTTCGCCTTGGTGACGCGCGGCGTGGTGCCGAAGTTTTCGAACGCGGCCTGATTGACATTGCCGAGCCCGATCGCCGCGACGCCTGGGACGACCTCGACGTCGACGCTGCCATTGCCGTGAGTACCGCCATAGCAGCGGATATCGGCAAGCCGTGCTTCGGCATGCGCGACCTCAAGATAGAGCGGCACCTCCACTTTCAGTCCGGCGATGGCGGAGAGGCCGTCTACGACGACATTCAGAGCGAGCCGCGTCTGCGCGGTGCGGACGATGGTGCCGGGTCCTCCCACGGCGTTCGGCGGCGTGCCGACCGGAGGCTCGCCGATGGCGATTGTGAGCGTCACCTTGCTGAGGCCGGGAATACTGACATTGAGATCGACGCCGATCTGCTTGCCGCCATTGCCGGCCACCGCAGCCGCCGTAATGACATCCATCAGGGCTGCCTTCACGGCGAGCCCATCGCCCTGTCCGACCAGTCTTTCGGACAATGGTCCCAGTGCCAGGATTTCTTCCAGCCTGAGTTTGACCTGCGTGCGGTTGACCGTCTTTTCGAGCGTGTTGAGGATAGCGCGGACGGACGGCGTGAGACCGGTTGCCTTGCCGAGCGCCTGCAGAAACTGACCGTAGGTGATTTCGGTCTTGAGCACCTCGGAATAGGTGCCGGCAGTGAGCCCGAGGTCGATCGCCAGCCCGTCGAGAACGTGGAGGAGGTTGACGTCGGCGTCGATCAGCGCCTGATAGTCCATGACCTTCAGCGAGATGGTCGTGCCGAGGAGCTGGCCGAGCAGAGCGTTGATGATGCCTTCGTTGAGGCTGGCAAGCCGCGAGCCGACCGAGAAGGCGGCGAGCTTGTCGGCGGAAGCCGTGCCGGTGGCCGCAAGCAGGGGCGCTTCGGCGAAGCTGTTTGCGAAGAAGATCCGGCTCTTCTGGTGCATTGTGACGCGAACGGCGTCGTAAGGCGTTGCGCCGGCCTCGAAACGGGTTTCCACCGGGCGCGACGGATCGGCCACATAGCGGCCTTTCGTCAGCTCGGCATAGGCGTCGTAACTCTCGAAGAGGCGTTCCGGGTCGAAGGGAATTTTCCCCTGGGCCGTCAGCAGTCCGGTATCCGTCCGAACGGCAAAATTCTGGTTGTTGAGCGTGAAATAGTCGAGCGCCGCCTTTTCGGGGTCGCTCAACTGTCCGGTTGCGGCAATGGCGGCAAGATCGGCGGAACTCTGGATCTGGCGCTGCTGCAGGGTCAGGTAGCCGTAATCCACTCCGAGCGCCAAGGCGCCGATAACGAGCGGCAGCGTGAGGGCGGCCGATATGGCGATATTGCCCGATTTATCGCGACGAAGGGCGTGAACGAGCCTGCGCATGTCAAATGCCTCCGATCCGCATCGTCGAGAAGCGCCGGATGTGCGGATCCGGCATGGCGTAGCTGTAAAGGCTGAAGATCGGCAGTTCGCTCGCGTCGTAATCGATGGAGACGGTGAATTGATTGGGGTTCTGCGGATCGTCCCGCACCTGGAGGGTGAAATTCCTCATGTCCAGGAGAGCGTGGTTCATGGTGGACATGCTGAGATAGTTGCGCACGAGCTGTTCGCGTTCGGCCGAGTTCAGTCCGGCCACGGCGGTGCGGGCGGCGTCGGCGGCGATCTGCTGCACGGCATGGGCGGCACTCAGATAAATGCCGTAGCCGATCAGGCTGAAGAGCGTGAGGAAGAGGATGGGCGCCACGATGGCAAACTCCACCGCCGAGCCTCCCGATCGGCATTTCATCAGCGATAGGAGACGTTTCATGCTTATTCTCTCCCGCTAAATAAGTATTTTAGAATATAATAATCAGCAGGTGCTAACGGCCGATTAATGCGTCATCTTAAATTGCATTAGAAAATGGAAACATAATTTAAAGGTGCGAAACGTTCCCGAACGCACTCCGTGGCAGGAGAGCGAGGAGAGCAAGCCAGCGGAAGCAAGTTCTCCTCTCTTGAGGCGACACCGGGGAGTTCGCCCATCTCCACGGATCAAGGAGGGTCCGCAAAAAACTCCTGGAACAACGTTGCGGCCTCCCGCAGGGAACGCTAAATCCATCTGATGACCCAGGACATCAGCCAGACCCTTCGCATCGCCGTCGCCCAGCTCAACCCGACCGTCGGCGACGTCGCCGGCAATCTGGCCCTTGCGCGCGAGGCGCGCCGGGATGCCGCCCGGGAAGAGGCCGACCTCGTTCTCTTCACGGAGCTTTTCATCTCCGGCTATCCGCCTGAGGATCTCGTCCTGAAGCCGGCCTTTCTGACTGCCTGCCTTAGGGCAGTGGAGCAGCTTGCCGCCGATACCGCCGATGGCGGGCCGGGCGTCATCATCGGTTTTCCCCGCCAGGGCAAGGAGGGCCGGCACAATTCGGTTGCGGTTCTCGACGGCGGCAAGGTGATCGCCATCCGCGACAAGATCGATCTGCCGAACTACGGCGAGTTCGACGAGAAGCGCGTCTTCGCTGCGGGTGAGATGCCGGGACCGGTCAATTTCCGCGGCGTGCGCCTCGGTATTCCGATCTGCGAGGATATCTGGGGCGAGCTCGGCGTCTGCGAGACCCTGTCCGAAAGTGGGGCCGAAATCCTGCTTGTGCCGAACGGCTCGCCCTATTACCGCGGCAAGGTGGATATCCGGCATCAGGTGGTGCTGAAACAGGTCATCGAGACCGGACTGCCGATGATCTATGCCGCCCAGCTCGGCGGCCAGGACGAACTGGTTTTCGACGGCGCGAGCTTCGCTTTCAATGCCGACAAGACGCTTGCTTTCCAAATGAGCCAGTTCGAGCCGGCGATCACCGTCACGGAATGGAAGAAGGCCGGCGACACGTGGCGCTGCACGCGCGGGCCGATGGCGCGCATTCCGGAGAAAGAGGAGGCGGACTACCGCGCCTGCCTGCTCGGCTTCCGCGACTATGTCAACAAGAACGGTTTCAAATCGGTCGTGCTCGGCCTGTCCGGCGGTATCGACTCGGCGCTCTGCGCGGCGATCGCCGTCGACGCACTCGGCGAGGAGCGGGTGCGCACCGTCATGCTGCCCTACCGCTACACATCCGAGGATTCGCTGAAGGACGCGGCCGATTGCGCCAAAGCGCTCGGCTGCCGCTACGACATCGTGCCGATCGCCGAGCCGGTCGACGGCTTTTCGTCGGCGCTGTCGGAGCTTTTCGAAGGGACGGACGAGGGCATCACCGAAGAAAACCTGCAGAGCCGCGCCCGCGGTACCATTCTCATGGCGATCTCCAACAAATTCGGCTCGATGGTGGTGACCACCGGTAACAAATCGGAAATGTCGGTGGGCTACGCGACCCTCTACGGCGACATGAACGGCGGCTTCAACCCGATCAAGGACCTCTACAAGATGCAGGTCTATGCGCTCTCCGCCTGGCGCAACCGGCACCTGCCGCCGACCGCGCTCGGGCCGACGGGCGAGGTGATCCCGAAGAACATCCTTTCCAAGGCGCCCTCGGCGGAATTGAGGCCCAACCAGACGGACCAGGATTCGCTGCCGCCCTATCCGGTGCTCGACGACATCCTCGAATGCCTGGTCGAGATGGAGATGGGCACGGAGGAGATCGTCGCCCGCGGCCATGACATCGCGACCGTGCACCGGATCGAGCACCTGCTCTATCTCGCCGAATACAAGCGGCGGCAATCGGCGCCGGGCGTGAAGATCACCAAGAAGAATTTCGGCCGCGACCGGCGCTATCCGATTACCAACCGGTTCAGAGATCGGTAGGGCGAAGCCATGGCATTGCGCAGCTCGGTCGAGGTCTTCAACATCCGCACCCGACAGAACCGGGTGGTATGGCAGACGGAAGCCTTGTTCGAGGCACCGAACTGGTCGCCGGACGGACGCTACCTGATGCTGAACAGCGAGGGATTGATCTATCGCCTGTCTCCGGACGGTGACGGTGATCCCGAGCCGGTGGACACGGGCTTTGCCCGGCAGTGCAACAACGACCACGGCATCTCGCCGGAGGGTTCGCTGATCGCCGTGTCCGACAAGGTCGAGTTCGGCAAGTCGGCGATCTACGTGCTGCCGGCCGAAGGCGGTGCGCCGAAACTGGTGACGAAGAACCTGCCGTCTTACTGGCATGGCTGGTCGCCGGACGGGAAGGCATTCGCCTATTGCGGCATCCGCGACCAGGTCTTCGACATCTATACGATTGACATTGGGGGCGGCGAGGAGACGCGGCTCACCTTCGGCGAAGGCCGCAACGACGGGCCGGACTATTCGCCGGATGGAAAGTGGATCTATTTCAACTCCAGCCGCACCGGCCTGATGCAGATCTGGCGCGTGCCGGCTGCCGGAGGACCGGCCGAACGGATCACCAACAGCGATTATGGCGACTGGTTTCCGCATCCGTCACCGAAGGGTGACAAGATCGTCTTCGTCTCCTACGACGCCGATGTCTTCGACCATCCGCGCGACAAAAACGTGCGCGTCCGGCTGATGGACATGGATGGCGGCAATGTCGAGACGCTGTTCGACCTTTTCGGCGGGCAGGGCACGATGAACTCGCCCAACTGGGCGCCGAACGGCGGCGAATTCGCCTATGTGCGATACTTCCCCGTCGCATAAGCGGCTTGAACGGCTTCGGCCTTCCGGGCATAACGCCTTCGTCAGGTGCCCGCTTGTTGCGGGAGAATCGGGAATCCGGTGAGATGCCGGAACGTGCCCAACGCTGTGAGGCGGACGCCCGGCCGCGAGATTTAGGCCACTGGAGTTTTCCGGGAAGGCTGCGGCAGAAGCGGATGAAGCCAAGTCAGAAGACCGGCCTGACGGGATAGACCGATCCGCGCGGACGGCGGGCAGGTTTCGAAGCTCTCCCCGGCCCACAGGCATGGGGGCTGCATTGTTGGGGAAAACGATGCGACCTGACCTTTTTGAACCCGGCCTCGTACTTGCCGGCGAATTTTCCGGAACCGAGCGGGCGGCCGTCTACCGGGCGATCGAGACGCGCCGCGACGTGCGCGACCAGTTCCTGCCCGAGCCGCTGCCGGACGATCTGGTGATGCGGCTGCTTGCCGCCGCCCATGCGGCGCCGTCGGTCGGCTTCATGCAGCCCTGGAACTTCGTCCTGATCCGCGATCCGGCGGTGCGGGAAGCGGCCTTCGCCGCCTTTTCGCGCGCCAATGACGAGGCTGCGGAAATGTTCCCCGAAGAGCGGCGCGATCTCTATCGCAGCCTGAAGCTCGAAGGCATCCGGAAGGCGCCGCTCTCGATCTGCGTGACCTGCGATCCGGACAGGGCAGGGCCGGTAGTGCTCGGCCGCACCCACAATCCGCGCATGGATGTCTATTCGACCGTCTGCGCCGTGCAGAACCTCTGGCTCGCAGCACGCGCGGAAGGCATCGGCGTCGGCTGGGTGAGCATCTTCCGCGACGAGGACGTGCGCGCGCTGCTCGGCATTCCCGAACGCATCGAGATCGTCGCCTGGCTCTGTCTGGGTTACGTCGACCGGCTTTATGCCGAGCCGGAACTGGCGGTCAGAGGCTGGCGCCAGCGCCTGCCGCTCGAAGAGCTGATCTTCAGGGAGAAATGGGAGAATCGCTGATCATTGCTGCGGCTGCGGCCCGCTCGATTTCGGATGGGCGAGATCGATGTTTTCCTCGGGCAGGAATTGCGGGCCGACCGTGCGCACCTTCCTGTCCGGATCGTAGGGACGCTCCGGGCCCGGCAAGTTCGGCTGGATGGCCGCGGCCTGCGGCTGCTCGGGCGGCGTGGTGCGCAGATTGGTGATGCCGGAATAGGGCTCTTCCTTCGGCAGTTCGATACCCTGCACCTTCATCCGCTCCTTCTGGTCCTCCTCCACGTCGGACGGAATGCAGCTGTTCGAGCGGATCGCCGCCAGGATGGCGGTGCGTTCGTCGGAAGACTGCACCAATTGCCGCACATTGTTCCGTTCGTCGGTTATGGCGTCGCGGTTCGCTTCCGCCTGCTGGAGCTGATCGCGGATTTCCTGACAGACCTCGCTGTCCGCACCGCCGAGGGTGATGACGCTCCCGGTGCCACAGCCGGCACTGCGCATCTCGATCCGCAACTGCCGGATTACGCTGTTCTGGCGGCTGAGCTGTTGCGCATAACGCCGCATTTCGGCGGTGTTGCCGATCACCTGGCGGGTATTGTTGAGCTGCCGGTAAAGCGCCGCGCAGGCGGCGACGTCACGCGCGGAGGCCGCTGCGGGAACGAGCAGAAGCGGGGCGATCAAGAGGCCACGAAGGCGCATGGGCATTGTGTCCGGCATTCTCTCCAGTCGGCGGAGACCCGATCATGGAGCAGGCCGGTTGACAATATCATAAGGCGCGCCCCACGGCCTGGTTGAAATTCAGGGGAAGGCGGCCTCTGCCCCTCAGCTCGTCAACTTATGGCTGCACTTCGAGATTGGGCTGCGATGCCTCCGCGACCGCAAGCGCCGCCATGTTGACGACACCGCGGGAGGTGACCGACGGCGAAAGGATATGCGCCGGCATGGCCGCGCCCAAAAGGATCGGTCCGACATGCAGCGCGTCGGTCATGTTGCGGACGATGCCGAGCGAGATATTGGCCGCATCGAGGTTCGGGAAGACGAGGAGATTGGCCTCTCCGGTGAGCGAGCTGTTCGGCATGGCGCGCTTGCGCAACACCTCCGAGAGAGCCGAGCCGCCCTGCATTTCGCCGTCGACTTCCAGGTCCGGCGCCCGTTCGCGCACCAGCTTGAGCGCGGCGCGCATCTTCTGGGCGCTTTCCGAATCCCGCGAACCGAAATTCGAATGGCAGATCAGCGCCGCTTTCGGGACGATGCCGAACCGGCGGATCTCTTCTGCGGCGAGAACGGTGATCTCGGCGATCTCCTGCGCGTTCGGATTGTAGTTGACGAACGTGTCGGTGAAGAAGATCGTGCCGCGCTGCGAGATGATCAGGCTGAGGGTCGAGAAGGCGCAGACGCCGGCGCGCTTGCCAATGATCTGCTCCACGTCGCTCAGGTGCTTGTCGTAGCGGCCCTCGACGCCGCAGATCAGCGCATCCGCTTCGCCGCGCTTGACCGAGAGCGCGCCAATGACGGTGTTGTTGGTGCGCACGATGGTTCGCGCAGCTTCCGGGTTGACGCCCTCGCGGCCGACCAGGGCGAAATAGTCGTCCACGTAGTCGCGGTAACGCGGGTCGTCTTCCGGATTGACCACGGCGAAATCGACATTCGGACGGATGCGGATGCCGAAGCGTTTCAGGCGCGCCTCGATGACCGAGGGGCGGCCGATCAGGATCGGGGTGGCGGTCTTTTCCTCGAGCAGGACCTGGGCTGCGCGCAGCACCCGTTCGTCTTCGCCTTCGGCAAAGATGACGCGGTTCTTCTCGGCGCTCTTGGCGGCGTTGAAGATCGGTTTCATGACGAAGCCGGAACGCCAGACGAAGCGGCTCAGCTGATCGAGATAGGCATCGAAATCCTGGATCGGCCGGGCGGCGACGCCGGTCTCGGCGGCAGCCTTGGCGACGGCCGGGGCGATGCGCAGGATGAGGCGCGGATCGAAGGGCGAGGGGATGAGATAGTCCGGGCCGAAGATCGGCGTGTCGCCCGAATAGGCGCGCGCGGCGACGTCGGAGACTTCTTCGCGGGCAAGCGCGGCGATCGCCTTCACGGCCGCCATCTTCATGTCCTCGTTGATCGTCCGGGCGCCGCAATCGAGCGCGCCGCGGAAGATGTACGGGAAGCACAGCACATTGTTGACCTGGTTCGGGAAATCCGAGCGTCCGGTACAGATCATCGCGTCGGGCCGGGCGGCGCGGGCAAGCTCGGGCATGATTTCCGGCGTCGGGTTGGCGAGCGCCATGATCAGCGGCTTTTCCGCCATCTGGGCGAGCAGCTCGGGCTTCAGCACGCCGGCGGCCGAGAGACCGAGGAAGACGTCGGCGCCGCCGATGCTGTCGGCAAGCACGCGCTTGTCGCTCTTCTGCGCATAGATGGCTTTCCATTCGTCCATGAGCTCGGTCCGGTCCTCATAGACGAGGCCCTCGATATCGTGGACCCAGATATTCTCTTGTCTCGCGCCGAGCGAGACGAGGAGATGCAGGCAGGCGAGCGCCGCCGCACCCGCGCCCGACGTGACGATCTTCACGTCGGCGATGTTCTTGCCGGCAAGCTCCAGCCCGTTCATGATCGCCGCGGCGACGATGATCGCGGTACCGTGCTGGTCGTCGTGGAAGACCGGGATGTTCATCTTTTCGCGCAGCCGGCGTTCCACCTCGAAACATTCCGGCGCCTTGATGTCTTCCAGGTTGATGCCGCCGAAGGTCGGCTCGAGCGCCGACACGGTCGAGACCATCGCGTCGATGCTGTTCGCGTCGATCTCGATGTCGAAGACGTCGATGCCGGCGAATTTCTTGAAGAGGACGGCCTTGCCTTCCATGACGGGCTTGGAGGCCAGCGGACCGATATTGCCGAGGCCGAGCACGGCGGTGCCGTTGGAGATGACGGCGACGAGATTGGCGCGGGCGGTGAAATCGGCGGCGGCATCCGGATTGTCCCGGATCGCCAGACAGGGTGCGGCGACGCCCGGCGAATAGGCGAGCGCCAGGTCGCGCTGGTTGCCGAGCGGCTTGGTCGCCTGGATCTCAAGCTTGCCCGGGCGCGGATAGCGATGGAAGAACAGCGCCTGTTCGTCGAGATCGCCGCTCACCGGCACGGTGGACGATTTCGGTTTTTCCTGGGCGTTCATGGTCCCTCCTGGCACTTCTTTTCTGTCTTGCTGGGTCGAAAGGCGAGCGTCCCTCATTACATCAATCGACCGGATGCGACAGCAGCTAATTTGCGGTCGTGGCGGAAATTGGAGCATGGCGAATAGTCGCGGAGACGGCTTTTCCCTTGGCCTGTCATCATCCTGAAACACGAGTCTGGTTTTGAAAATCGCAGAAGCGGCAGCGAAAGGACGACTTCGTGACCGGTGAAATGGAAACAAGGCATTTCAGAACGCTCTTCATTTCGGACGTGCATCTGGGCTCCAAAGCCGCCCGAACCGACTTCCTTCTCGACTTTCTGCGCTATCACGAAGCCGACACCATGTTTCTGGTCGGTGATATCGTCGACGGCTGGCGCCTGAAGCGCAACTGGTATTGGCCGCAGGGCTGCAACGACGTCGTCCAGAAGCTCCTGCGCAAGGCGCGCAAGGGCACACGCATCGTCTACATCCCCGGCAATCACGACGAATTCCTGCGCTCCTTTCCCGGCACGCATTTCGGCGGCATCGAAGTGGCCGAACGCGCAACCTACGAAATGGCCGACGGCAAGAAATACCTGATCCTGCACGGCGACGAGTTCGACGTCGTTGTGCGCAATGCCCGCCTCCTCGCCTATCTCGGCGATTGGGCCTACGATGCCGCGATCGTCATCAATGTCGGCCTTGCCGCGATCCGCCGCCGCCTCGGCATGCCCTATTGGTCCTTCTCCGCCTGGGCGAAGCTGCAGGTCAAGCATGCGGTCAACTTCATCGGCGAATTCCAGCGTGTCGTGGCCGAGGAGGCCCGCCGCAACAATGTCGACGGCGTGATCTGCGGCCATATCCACCATGCCGTGATGGAGGACATGGACGGCATTCACTATGTCAACACGGGCGACTGGGTGGAGAGCTGCACGGCAATCGCCGAGCACCATGACGGGACGCTCGAGATGATCTCCTGGCAGAGGATCGGCACGACAGCCGAGATCAAGGCGCTGCCGAAGCCGCAGAACGTCGAGGACATGCAGGCCGCCTGACAGGGTGGCTGTGTGTATCCGGGGTAATCCTGCAGGACGGCTATTTCTTGCCATAGGCAGGGCCGGGGTCCTGTGTTAGGTAAGCTGAAAGTTTCGGCAACCTACCCGTGAAATCGTGATTCCTGCACATGCGGCGCCTTCGGCGCCCCGGTTCTTTCAACTGCGCTGCGCGCTCGCTTATGGCGCGCCGTTGGGGGTGAACGGCGTCATCCTGCCTTACCTGCCGGTCTGGCTCGACGGACTTGCTTTCACGGAATTCGAGATCGGCGTGGTTCTCGCCGTGCAGATGATTCTCCGCGTGCTCGCGGCGCCGACGGCCGGACTCTTCGCCGACCGGTTGACGGAGCGGACCTTGGTGCTCGCCTGGTCGGGTGCCCTGTCGCTGCTGACGGCGTTCGCCATGTTCTTCGCACGCGATTTCTGGCCGCTGCTGATCGTCATCGCCGTTCAGGCGGCGGTTTTCGCGCCCTATGCGCCGATCGTCGAATCGATCGCGGTGACCGGCGTCCGGCGCTGGGGCTTTCAATATGGATCGATGCGCGTCTGGGGTTCGATCGGCTTCGTGGCGGCAGCGCTCGCCGTCGGCGAATTGCGCGGCATCTGGGGCGGGCACGTCATCCCGCCGGCGCTGGCGATCGGTTTTCTGTTGACCATCGCCGCGGCCTTCGCGGCACCCAGGCTCGGCCGGGCAGTGATCGTGCCCGCTGCCGACAAGGGACTGCAGCCGAGCGCGCTGCGGCGGATCGACCTGCACGTGCTGATGATCGGCGCCTCGGTGATCCAGGCAAGCCACGGCATGTTCTACACGTTCGGCGCCATTCATTGGCAGCAGGTCGGCTTCTCCAGCGGTTCGATCGGTATCCTTTGGAGCATGGCGGTCATCGCCGAGATCATGGTCTTCTTCGCGGCGGGCTGGATCGCCAGGCGCGTTCCGCCCTGGACGCTGATGCGGATCGGCTGCGCGGTGGCGGTGCTGCGCTGGACGCTGTTTCCCATGCCGCTCGGCTTCTGGGGATATCTGGCGCTGCAGTTGACCCATGCCTTCACCTTTGCCTTCGTGCATATCGGGCTGCAGCACCGGCTGGTGGAATCCGTTCGGGAGGACCAGGAATCTTCCATGCAGGGTGCCTATGTCTTCTACAACGGCGTCTTCCTGGCGCTTTCGACCTTCCTCTCCGGCTTGATCTACCGCGAATTCGGACCGGCGAGCTATGTCGCCATGTCGGTCGTGGCGCTTGTCGGCCTTGCGATCATCGCGCTTGCGGCCCGGCTTCAGCCCCAGAGGCTGGGCGCCGGAGGATGGACGAGCGAACCTTCGTAATAGAGTCCGCCCGGCCGGTCGCGGGCCAGCAGCAGCGGTCCGTCGAGATCCGCGTAATCCGCATCCTGCGCAAGCAGCACTGCCGGCGCCATGGCAAGCGAGGAGCCGACCATGCAGCCGATCATCACGGCAAACCCGAGCCGCTGCGCTTCCGCCTTCATCGCGAGCGCCTCCGTGAGCCCGCCGGTCTTGTCGAGCTTGATGTTGACGGCGTCGTAGCGGTCGCGAAGGCTGGCCAGGTCCTTGGTGGCATGCACGCTTTCATCGGCGCAGACCGAGACCAGGTGCCGGACGCCGGCAAGTGCCGCATCCTTGCCGGCGGGCAGCGGCTGTTCGATCAGCGATACGTTGGCTTCGGCCGCGACGGCCATATGACGGGCAAGGTTCTCCTCGGTCCATCCTTCATTGGCATCGATGATGATGCGGCAATCCGGAGCGGCTTCCCGGACGGCGCGCAGGCGGGCTTCGTCATTGTCCGTGCCGAGCTTGATCTTGAGAAGCGGGCGCTGCGCATTCCTGCGGGCTTCGGCGGCCATGGCCTCCGGCTCGCCGAGCGACAGCGTAAACGCAGTGACGAAGGGCCTCAGGCTTGTCGCGCCGATGACGTCGGCAACGCTGCGGCCGCCGCGCTTGGCTTCCAGGTCCCACAAGGCGCAATCGACGGCGTTTCGGGCGGATCCCGGCTTCATCCGCGCCTGCAGATCTTCGCGCGTCAGGCCGTCGCGAATCGCGTCGGCGATGGAGCGGATTTCCGTCATGACGCCGTCCATGGTTTCGCCGTAGCGTCTGTAAGGCACGCATTCGCCGCGGCCGGAAACGCCGTTTTCACGGATAATGCAGGTGATGACCTCCGCTTCCGTCTTGGAACCGCGCGAAATCGTGAACGTGCCGGCGATCGGGAAGGTCTCTATTGTGGCTTCAAGGTGACGGACCATGCTTTTACGTGTCCCGTTGTGGCAAATCCCTATGAGGCGGCTATATTGCCGGTCTCGAAAAAGACGATCAACCGCATCACATTGAAATTGTAAGCGCGAAAGAAAACCGTGGCGTCGAAGTCAGCCCAGATCACAGCCGAGAACATACCGGGCGGCAGCGGTGAGCGCTATGTGCTGGCCGGCGACTGGCGGGGCTCGACGATTTCTCCGATCCTCAAGGATTTCGAGCGGCTTGAACGGGCTCGGGGGCAGGGCAGGCTGGAGATCGATCTTTCCGGCATAGCGGGTATCGACACCGCCGGCGCCTGGCTGATCCGCAGGCTTCTGACCGCCAAGAGCGAGCAGGGCCGGGAACCGGTGCTGACGGGCGGCGACGGGCCTATTCAGGAACTGGTCGGCGTGCTGCCGGAAAAGGCCCCGGCGCCGCCTGACGATGGCGGCGCGAAGGGCACGCTGTTCGAACGGCTTTTCGCGCCGATCGGCAAGATCATGGTGGGGCTTGGCGGCGATTTCTATGCGGCCATGCACATTCTCGGTTCAGCGGTTCGGGGCGCGCAGATGAAGCTCGGCCGCGGCGCGGGCGTCTCGCCGGCTTCGGTGGTCACCCATATCGACCGCATGGGCGTGCGCGCCGTGCCGATCATCGTGCTGATGTCCTTCCTGATCGGCGCGATCATCGCCCAGCAGGGTGCTTTCCAGCTCCGCTATTTCGGCGCTGAAATCTTCGTCGTCGATCTGGTCGGCATCCTGCAATTGCGTGAGATCGGCGTGCTTTTGACCGCGATCATGATTGCCGGCCGGTCTGGAAGCGCGATCACCGCGGAGATCGGCTCCATGAAGATGCGCGAGGAAATCGACGCGCTGACCGTCATCGGTCTCAATCCGGTGGGCGTGCTGATCTTCCCCCGCCTCGTGGCGCTGACGGTTGCGCTGCCGCTGCTCACTATCGTCGCCAATTTTGCGGCGCTCGCCGGGGCGGCGGTCGTCGCCTGGGCCTATTCCGGCATCACCTTCGAAACCTACCTCTCGCGGCTGCACGAGGCGATCGATCACACTTCCGTCGCGTCGGGCATGATCAAGGCGCCGTTCATGGCGCTCTGCATCGGCATCGTCGCGGCGGTCGAAGGCATGAAGGTCGGCGGCAGCGCCGAATCGCTCGGCCAACACGTCACGACCTCCGTGGTGAAGGCGATCTTCGTCGTCATCCTCATGGATGCGCTTTTCGCCATCTTCTATTCCGCGATCGATTTCTGATGGAGAGCGGTTTGGACGAAGCACCGAAGAGCGAGGCTCAGGATAGGACGAACGGCCGGCAAACCGTGCTGTCGGTGCGCGATCTGACCGTCGGCTTCGGCGACAATCTGGTGCTCGACCGGCTGAACCTCGATGTCTATCGCGGCGAGATCCTGGGCTTCGTCGGCGCTTCCGGCACCGGCAAGTCGGTGCTGATGCGCACCGTTCTCGGCCTCCTGCCGCATCGTTCCGGCACGATCCACATTCTGGGTGCCGATTACGACAAGGTGTCGGAAGGGGAGCGGATGGAGCTCGATACGCGCCTCGGCGTGCTCTTTCAGCACGGCGCCTTGTTTTCGGCGCTGACGGTCAAGGAAAACATCCAGCTTCCGATGCGCGAATATCTCGATCTGCCGCAGTCGTTGATGGACGAACTTGCATATCTCAAAGTCGAGATGGTCGGTCTGCCGCCGGACGCGGCCGACAAATACCCGTCCGAGCTTTCCGGCGGCATGATCAAGCGTGCGGCGCTGGCGCGGGCTCTCGCACTCGACCCGGACCTGGTGTTCCTCGACGAACCGACATCAGGCCTCGACCCGATCGGCGCCGCCGACTTCGATGCCCTGATCGCCAAGCTGCGTGATACGCTGGGCCTGACCGTCTATATGGTAACACACGATCTCGACAGCCTTTTTTCGGTCTGTGACCGTATTGCCGTGCTTGGCCAGAAACGGGTATTGGTGGAAGGCACCCTTGAAGATATGTTCGCCTGTGACGATCCATGGGTTCAGTCCTATTTTCGCGGCAAGCGGGCTCGGTCGGTCGTACTCCCAGAAAAGCAGCCGGCGGCAGAAGTAGAGAAGTGACGTAATCCATGGAAACCAGAGCCAACTACGCCCTCGTCGGTTTCTTCACCCTGCTGGTGATCGCGGCCGCCTTCGGTTTCGTCTATTGGATGGCGCAATCCGGCCGCGGCGGACCGACGGCCGAGCTGGCGATCCGTATCCCGGGTTCGGCAAACGGGTTGTCGGTCGGGTCTCCGGTGCGCTTCAACGGCATTGCCGTCGGTTCGGTTCGCAGCCTCACCATCGACCCGGACGACCCGCGCTATTCGATCGCGTTCACGGAAGTGAGGGCCGATGCCCCCGTCTACCAGTCCACCCAGGCTAGACTGGAAGTGCAGGGTCTGACGGGAGCTGCCTATGTCGAGCTCTCCGGGGGAGCGAAGGGCGAGGAGAACATTCTCCAGAAGTCTCTTGAAACCGGCCGGCCGGCGGTGCTGATTGCCGAACAGTCGAGTGTGACGAACCTGCTTGCGACCGCCGACAAGATCCTCCAGCGAGCAGACGACGCGATCGGCGACATCCAGGGCTTCGTCGCGGATGCGCGAGGACCTTTGACCCAGACGATCCGCAACGTGGAGACCTTCACCTCCGCGCTGGCCCATAATTCCGACAGCATCGACCGGTTCCTGAACAGCCTTTCGACGCTTTCGACGACCATCGACCGCGTTTCCGAAACGCTGAATTCCACGCTTGCGGCAGCCGAGCGGCTGGTCAGTGCGATCGACGCGGAAAAGATCAACGCCGTCGTCGCCAATACGGAGCGCGCCACCCGCAACATCGCCAACGCCTCGGACAATTTCGGCGAACTGGTGACGAACGTGAAGGACGCCGCCGCCAATTTCGAACGGGCGGGCGCACAGGCGCAGAGCGTTCTCGGCCGGGTCGATACGGTGATGAATTCCGTCAATCCGGATCAGGTCAGGACGACCATCGGCAACATTACAGCCGCTTCCGAGGATGCCCGCCAGACTATCAGCTCCGCCCGCGACGTGGTGGACAACTTCGCCCACCGCAAGGAAGACATCGACCGCGCGATCGGCGACTTCACCGAACTGGCGAGGAAGCTCAACGAGGCCTCCAGCCGCGTCGACGGCATTCTCGCCAAGGTCGACGGTCTCGTATCGAGCGACGATTCGCAGGGCCTGTTTGCCGAAGCGCGCCGGACGCTGGAATCCTTCCGGACCGTCGCCGACAACATCAATGCGCGTGTCGGTCCGATCGCCGATAACCTGTCGCGTTTCTCCGCGACCGGGCTCAGGGACATCCAGACACTGGTCAACGATGCACGGCGCACCGTGCAGTCGCTCGACCAGACGATCAACAATTTCGACCAGAACCCGCAGCGGCTGATCTTCGGCGGCGAGACGGTGAAGGAATATGATGGCAGGACACGGCGGTAAGTGGGGCGTTCGGTATTGGAGAGTGGGGGCTTGATGACCGGTTCGGAGTTCTTGGTGCGACGTGCGGCCCGCCGCCCGTTATTGCTCGCGCTGCCGCTCGTCGCAGCGCTTGTGAGCGGTTGCGGCAGCAAGGCGAACAACGATACATTCGATCTGTCGCTGACGCCTTCGGGAGGAGGTCCTTCCGCCCGCAACCGTCAGATTCTGGTGCCGGAACCGACTGCGTTGAAGCAGTTGAACAGCGAGCAGGTCGTCGTGCGCGTGTCGCCTTCGGAAATCCAATATCTCGCCAATTCCCGCTGGGGCGACCGTCTGCCGGCCCTTGTCCAGTCGAAGCTCGTGGAAGCCTTCGAGAATTCCGGCCGGCTCGGCGGCGTCGGCAAGCCGGGGCAGGGCCTTGCGATCGACTATCAGGTGGTGACGGATATCCGCGCCTTCGAGGTGAGCGCCGGCAGCCCGCGGGTGGCGAACGTGGAGATATCGGCAAAGCTTTTGAACGACCGCAACGGCACCGTGCGCGCCCAAGGCGTCTTCAAGGCGACGGCGGCGGTCTCGGGCGCGGAGAACCGCGATTTCATCGAGGCGCTCGACAGGGCCTTCGCCAAGGTCGGCGCGGAGATCGTCGACTGGGCCTTGAAGTCGATGTGATCGCGGCCTTTCCGGTAAACGCAATTCATTTGAAACAAAAAGGCCGCCTGGAAGAGCGGCCTGAGACTGCTGACAAACGGCCACCAAGTTCTCGCGTCATCCTCGGCCTTGTGCCGAGAATCTGCAAGATCAACGGCTTAGATGCTCGGGACGAGCCAGAGCATGACGGCGGAAAGGTAGCGAACCTTTTTCAGCAGACAGAAAGGCCGCCTCGAAGGGCAGCCTTTTTGTCGTGGTGTCTATCCGGTCTCAGCTGAACCGGCCTGCGGCATGGGCGAGCATCGTATAGACCTTGCCCGTGTCCGAGGTGAGGTAGCTCTGCGTCACCGTCTTGTCCCGGTCGGTGCGGGCGACGTCGGCGAGCAGCTTTTCGAAATCGGCGATGTAGCGGTCGACGGCGGTGCGGAATTCCGGCTCCCGGTCGTATTTGCGCTTGATCTCGTCGAAGGTCTGCTGGCCCTTCAGCGTGTAAAGGCGACGGGTGAAGACGTCGCGCTCACCGCGCTGGTAGCGGCGCCACAGATCGACCGACGCGTCGTGATCGATGGCGCGGGCGATATCGACCGAGAGCGAATTCAGCGATTCCACCATATGGCGCGGATTGCGGTTGTCGCCATTGCTGCGCGGCGCGGAGGCCGGTTCGGCCGGACGCGCCGGCTGCGGCTGGCGGGCCGCCGGAGCATTGCCGAATTCGTCGCGGGAGGCGCCGCGCAGGAGATTGCTGATCCAGCCTTCGTCGCCGGCATTACCGCCGCGCGGCGCCGGTTCCTGAGAACGCGCGGCCGGTGCCGGAGTCTGCCGGTCAAGCGGCAGCGTGCCCCGCAGCGAGCCGGATGCGTACGGATCGCTGCGCGGAGCGGCCGGAGCCGGCTGCTGGATCGCAGCGGCAGCGGGAGGCTGCGGGCGCGCAGGGGCTGGCTGGGGTGCCGGGGCGGGACGGCTGGCCGACGCTTCGGAGACTTCGAAGTTCTGCGTCGAGCGGCCCACCAGGGCGGAAATATCCTGGAGCGCCCTGATCTGCTCGGCGACCGCGCGGCGCATGGCGGCGGCACTTTCCTTGGCCTCTTCCGGAAGGTCGAACGCACCCCGCTTGAGTTCGGAACGGGTCGCATCGAGTTCCCGGCGGATGTCCTGCGCGGAGCGGCGGATCTCCTCGGTCGCACCCGAGAAGCGATTGATGGCTTCGTCGACCGATTCGCGCAGCGTCTCGCGAAGCTGTTCGGCCGCGCTGCCGGAGCGATTGGCCGTATCCGACAGCAGCCGCTCGACGTCCCCGAGCGATGCGGCAATGCTGCTGCGCATGCGCTCGGAAATCTCGCGGGTACGCTTCTCGGCTTCGGAAAGCGTCGTCTCGATGGCCTGGTTGGCGTCGCTGCCGGCACCGATGAGGGCGTTGCGCATCGCATCCGCGGTGGCCTCTGCGCGGTGCTGGGTCTCCCCGAGCGTCCGGCCGATGTCCGCAAACGAAGCGTGAAGGCTTTCGCGCAGGCGCGAACCCACCTGCAGGGAACGTTCCTCGGCCCGTTCGAAGGCGCCGTCGACGAGGCTCGTCAGGCTGCGCATGGTCGCTTCGATTTCCTCGGAACGGTTGACCAGGCCGGTGGACAGATTGCGCAGCGCGCTCTGCCGTTCGTCCAGCGTGCTGACAAGGTTGGACTGGGCGGCGCCCAGGAGGTCGGAAGCTTCGGCAAGTACCCGGGAATGCTCGTCGAATCGGCCGACGATGCTGCCGACCTGATCGAGCGTCTGGCTGAAGACATCCGACATCCGGTCGATATTGGTCTCCAGCACGCGGGTCGAGCCGGAGACGATATCGGCCGCATGCGTGGCCGATTGCGCGAAGCGGTTGGCAGTGGAGCCAAGCTTGCGGTCGGCTTCCGCCAGATGCTCTGCGACGACATCCGCCGTGCTGCTGATCTCCCGCGTCGATTGCTCGACCAGCGATGCGATGTTGGAATTGCTTTCCGCCAGCTTGTCGATGAGGCTGTTCACCGCAACGGACAGGCCCTGCTCGACATAGCGCATCGTGCCGGCGGCATTTTCCGTCCGTTGGCTGATCGCGGCAAGCGTATCGTTCGTGCGGGCCGCGATCGCATCGATGAGGGCCGAATTCTCGTCGCGGATGCGCGCGCTCGTTTCATCCGCGGTGGCGGAGAGCCGTTCGGCGCCCTGCTGCGCGGCGGTCGTGATCTGCTCGACGGCAATGCGGCCGGCTTCGGTATATTCCTCGATGATCGGTTTCGCCTTTTCGTCGAGAAGGCGCGACAGTTCCGCCGAACGGCTGGCGAGGACGGAATTCAGGTCGCGGGCGCGGTTGTCGAGGGCCGAACGGATTGCCTCGCCGCGCGCGGCGAGCGCACGGTCGACGGCGTCCATCGCATTGTCGAGCTGGTTTGCCGTGTCGGAAAGCGTGGTGCGGATATCGTCGCCACGGGCGCCGAGTGCCTTCTGCGCATCATCGAGGGCTTCGGAAATCGCCGTCACCTGCTGCTTCACGAGGCTGTCGGCCTCCGCCACCTTCTTGACGATGGCATTGCCTGCCTCGGAGAAGGCTTGCGCAACGGTTGCCGCCTGACCGGCGAGCCGGTTCTGCGTTTCCGAAATCCGGCCGACGATCTGAGTGGAGCGTTCCTCGATCGCCTTGGTGAATTCGCTGTTGCGGTTGGCGAGTTCCTGGGTGAATTCGGCGCCGGCACGGGCAAGCACTTCCGCAGAGCGGGTGGCTTCGCTGTCCATGTTCTGGGCCGCGGCGCTGACGGCTTCGCGCAGCGTCGTGGCGAGGCCGACGGCCTTGCCTTCCATGGTTTTCGTGACGTTGTCGAGGCCGATCGTCAGCGCGCGATCAATGGTGCCGAGCCGTTCCTCAATCCGCGCCGTGCGGCTGTCCATGGTCTCGGCGATGCGGTCGGAGGCTTCGCCGGCGACACGCTCCAATTCGGCCGTGCGGTCGCCAAGCGTGCTGGAAAGATTGGCGCCGGCTTCGTTGACAAGCTGGGTGGCGCCGAGAATCTCGTCGCGGATGCGGCCTTCAAGCCCGCCGAACGTGGATTCGATCCGGCTGCCGGTTTCTTCGAGCGCTCCCTGGACGCCGCCCACGGTTTCCCGGATGCGGTTGGAGAAAGAGTCTGCCGAGCGGCCGATCTCCCCGGCGGCATTGGAAAGCTGGGTGGCGAGCGTGCCGACATTCTCGCGCAGACGTTCTTCCAGCGACTGGCCGGCCGAATCGATGGCGCCGCGCAATGCGCTCTGCTGGTTCTCGAGCGACATTTCCAGCATGCCGGCGCTTGCGGCGATGGTGGTGCCGAGCGACGTCGCCTGATCCTGCATCAGGTTGTCGATCTGGCTGTGTGCTTCACCCAGCGTCTCGGCGATCTTGCTGGTGCGCTCTTCGAGCGTGTCGCGAATCTGCTCGTAGCCGGAGCCCAGCGTGGTTTCCATCTGCTGGTGACCGAGACCGATCGTTGCGGCCATGCGTTCCTGGCTGGTGCCGAGCACGGTCTCCATCCGCTCCAGGCCGCTGGCCATGTCGGTTTCGAAGCGTTGCGTACCGTCCGAAAGCGCGCTTTCGATCCGGCCGGCTGCGCCGCCGACGGCCTGTTCCAGGCGTTCGCTGCCGTTTTCGAGAATGCGCGAGAGTTCGGCGGTGCGGTTCTCGAGCGAGAGGTCGAGATTGAGCTGGTTGTCGGCATAGGCGCTGCGGATGGCTTCCGCCCGCGCCGCGAAGGATTGTTCGATGCGGCTGTCCGCATCGGAAAGGGTATTGGCGAATGCCGTCGCCTTCTCGTCCAGCATGCCGGAGAGGCGGTCCTCGCTGAGCGCGAAGGTCGTGGCGATTTCCATCGACTTGTCGTCGAGGATTTCAGCAAGCTTGTCGCGATTGGTATTCAGCGCCTCATGGATTTCCGACGTGCGGCGGCCGAGATCGCCGCTGATGCGTTCTTCGGTCTCCGAAAACGCCCGGGTGATGGATTCCGCCTTTTCGTCCAGCATGCCGGTGAGGCGGTCCTCGCCGAGCGCGAAGGAGGTCGCAAGCTCCATCGACTTGTCCTGGAGGACTTCGGAAATCCGCTCGCGATTGGCATCCAGCGATGCCTGCATCTCCGAGACATGCCGGCCGAGATCGCTGCTGATGCGCTGCTCGCCGTCCGAAAGCGTCTTGGCGATACGCTCCGATCTTTCGTCGAACACGCCGGCGAGGCGTTCCGGCACGTTGGACATGAGCGTGTCGAGCGCGGCCGTCTTCTGGCTCAGCACTTCGGTCAGGTGGTCGTGGCTGCCGGAGAGCGCGGAGATGATGGCGCCGGAGCGGATCGCCAGTCCCTGTTCGAACCTGGTCTGGCTTTCCGAAAGCGTGCCGAGCAGGCCGCTGCTGTGCTCGCTAAGCGTGTCGCTGATCTTGCGGTGGGCGTTTGCGAGGCCTTCGTGAAGCTCGCCGTTGTGCTCGGCGAGCGTGCCGCTGATCTTGCGGTGGGCGTCCGCAAGCCCGTCATGCAGCTCGCTGGTGCGGGATGCGAGCACGTCCTGGATCTCGGCGGTACGGAACGCAAGCGCATCCTGGATTTCGCCGCTGCGGGCTGCCAGCGCATCGGAAAGCTCCTGCGAACGGCCTTCGAGCATCGAATCGAGCACTTCCTGACTGGTCCCGAGTGTCGTCGCGAGCGAAAGCGACTGGTCGGTCAGCGAGGAGCTGATGCGTTCGATGCTGGAGCTGAGAATGTTCTCGATCGATTCCGACCCGCTCGCGACGGTCTCGTTGATGCGGGCAAGGCTGTCCATCAGCTTGCTGTCGAGCGTGCCGGCGCGCTGGTCGAAAGCCGAGGTGAACTGCGAAATGCTGTCGTCGAACGTCGTGCTGAGCTGGCCGACGGTCGCCTGCAGGCGCTCCTCGAAGAAGCCGGACCGCATGTCGAGATCCATGACCACGTCGTCGACGGTCGTCTGCAGGCTCTGGCGGAACGACGAGCTCTTGTCATCGAGCGAGCTGTTGAGCGCCGCGAGGATGCCGTCGAGCGAGCCAGTGAGGGTCCTTTCGCTGTTGGTAAGGCCTTCGGTGATTTCGCGCGTGCGGGCAAGCAGGGTTTCGTTGAGCTGACGGGTGCGGTCCGCGAGCGCCGCGTTCAGCTTTTCCGTATTGGCGTCGAGCGTGGAGGCGCGGGTCTGGAACTCGTTGAGAAGCGCTTCGCCGCGCTGCGAGAGGACCGAGGTGATCGTGTCCATCCGCTCGTCGAATTCGTGGGCGAGGGCGAAACCGGCGGAGTTCAGGGTCTGCAGCAGGTTTTCCGACTTCGCGGTCAGAAGCGAACCGAGCGCTTCGCCGGCTGCATTGGACTTTTCCATCAGCGTGGCGGCACGGGTCTCGATCATCGAGGCGAAGGCTTCGCCGGAGGTCGCAAGACGGACGGAAATCTCTTCGGTCGCCAGCGACAGCTCCTCCTTGAGCTGGTCGTGGGCGCCGACGATCGAGGAACGGATGCGCTCGGCGTGGTTGACGATCGCGTCGCGCTCGGAGCCGAGTTCCTGCACCAGGCCGCGCACGCGCAATTCGTTGTCGGTGAAGCTGCGCTCGAGCGCATTGACTTCCGAATGCACGAGCGTTTCGAGTTCGGCGGCGCGCGCGATGGTCCGCTCGATGCCTTCGTTCATGGCGGAGACTTCGCGGCGCACGGCCTGGCCGACGCTCATGATCCGCTCGGAAGCGATGGTCTCCGGTTCGGAGAGGCGAAGCGCCACTTCGGCCATGGAGCGCGCTGCGTTTCTGAGGTCCTGGGCGCGGGCCATCATGATCGCGAAGGCGAAGAACAGCATGATCGGCACGAGAATGCCGACCGCGAGCGCGACGATGCCGGGGGCCGCAAGCACGCCTTCGACGGAGGTGATCTGCCAGAGCTGGCTGCCGTAGATGAGCTGCCCGAGCCCGATGCCGGCAATGGCCCAGAGAATGGAGATGATGACGGCGTTGCGGATGGCGGAGCGTATCGTGCCGCCCTCCAGCGTCCGCAGCATGGCGGTGGTCGAGCGCCGGCCGGGGTCGTTGGCGGGCTGGAAGGCCTGCGTCCTTGCGGCGCTCTCGGAAGCGGCCGATCTTTGGGATTCGGCTGAACCGTCCTGAGGCTGCGTGGAAGTTTGACGCGGCTGGGATGTGTCTGACACTCTGGCCTCCGAGGCATGGGGCACGGATCGGGGACGCGGCTGCTCGTCGTTGAAATTGATCTTCAGAGCATCTTCCAACGCCTGGAAAGCCGTTTCGTCGATCGATTCGCTGGTGGTTTTCTTCGCCATGCGGTTACGCCTCGTTACATACTCGCCCGGCCATCCCCCATCCAACATTCTGCCGCCCGCAGATCGAAAGAAGGGATACTGCCTGCCGGAATCCGCCTTCCGCACTGGAATTCGGAATTTCCCATTCACTTTCAGGTCGGCCCCGTTCTTTCAAACGGATGATAATGAAAACTTACCAACCTGCCATCCGCGGCAAAAGGAGAATATTCCTCGCCACCTTAGTCGTACTGTAGTGGCACATTCGGCCATCCCGTACAATTAAAACGCCCCCCTGCGACCGGAGGCGCGAAATGTTGTTAACAGAATTTAAACCATGAGAAGGTGCAAAAGTCCTAAAATCCCGGGAGCTTAGCAGAAATTAACCATATGGGAAGATTCCGGCCCCGATTGTGCCGGAATTTAACGGGATAGCCGAGGCTGCCCCGCACAATTCGGGACAGAATAACAATAGGGAAAACAGGTTCATGGCAATGGCAGCGGTCAGTATCGCATTCGAAGCTCCCGAAAATTCCCGGGGCGCTTGCCCCTCCCAATCCCGTCCTATCGATCTCGTCCACCTCGCCTCCCAGACCATGGGGGACAAGGGGCTGGAAATCGAGGTGCTGCAGATGTTCGCCCGCCAGGCGCGCCGGGCTCTGCAGGATATGACCGTCGCCGATGCCGCCGCGGTCGTCGCTGCCGCCCACAGGCTGAAAGGTGCAGCCGGTTCGGTCGGCGCCTTCAAGGTTTCGGCCGCCGCCGAGCGGCTCGAAGCCAACGGCGGGGACGCGACCCTGCGCGCGGCCGTCGGCGCCGCCGTCATCGAAGCGGAAAACTTCATCAATAAGCTCTGCCGCTAAAGGCATTAGTTTTTGGCTCGGGGCGCTCGCGGAACAGTCTGCGACGCCTGAAAATGTTGACTGCGCCGGGGTTTTATTGGAAGACAGCGCGCTTAAATAAGCCGTAACCCTTCAACATCCCGGATTTCCAACATCATGACGAAACTGACCATCGTTGCCTTCGACGGAACGCGCTTCGACATCGAGGCTGAGCCCGGCTCCACCGTGATGGAGAACGCGGTTCGCAATTCCGTCCCCGGCATCGAGGCCGAATGCGGCGGCGCCTGCGCCTGTGCCACCTGTCACGTCTATGTCGACGAGGCCTGGACCGAGAAAGTCGGCCCGCCGGCTCCCATGGAGGAGGACATGCTCGACTTCGCCTTCGAGGTGAAGCCGAATTCGCGTCTATCCTGTCAGATCAAGGTGAAGCCCGAACTCGACGGGCTGGTGGTCAACGTTCCCGAGCGGCAGGCCTGATCCTTTATTCAGGTTGCAGCAAAAAAGTGCCTCGCTGCCCGAACGGGAAGCGAGGCAAGGCGGGCGCATCACCATCAGGCGAGGGAGGAGACACCTGCGGCTTGAGGACGCGCCAGGAGAACTCGGGAACGCACGAATATACTCAGGAACCCCCGGAAGCGGCTGCGTGCGACGCATCGGCCGGAGCTGGAAAAGCATGCCGGTCTCCCGGTCTTCCGTCTTTTCCACCCCCTCTCGGAGCGTCTGCAGCCAAGCTGTCTTAGCTTTTATCCGAGAATCATATTTTAGACCATCACCATAAACCATCGGCGATGGGCGGGACAATGCCCGCCCCTTATAAGGCGGCAATCAGGCGTCTCTTCTTGTGGAGAAGCGGTCAGTAGCCCTTGCGGCTCATGCGGTATTGCAGGAGCCGCATCATGCGGGCGTCGAAATTCGCCGCTTCGATCTGATCGAAACGCAATTGCTCGCGATCGTGGCTTTCAAGGATCCGGCGCGTCGTTTCCGACACCTGTTTTTCGAGGGCGTCGCAGCTTTTGCTGGAGCCGAGCGCAAGCAGTGCCCGTTCGAGCTGGCGGGCATGGTTGCGGGCGATCTCCGCGTGCCGCTCCTCATGCCGCTTGATATCGGTGGACAGCGTGTCCCAGATGAACCGGATATCCGCCGTGGCGCGGCCGCGATTGTTCCAGCGCGGCAGGATGATGTGCGTCCGCAGCGTGACGCGTGCCCCGCCGACCGAGCAGCGTCCGCCGCGTTCCACGTAGGTGACGTCGCCGCCGAACTTGATCTCGGTCGCGCCGGGATGGCGATGGCCGGTCGCGCGGGTCATCGGCCCGTGCTTTTCCAGCTCCTTGTCGAGATCTTCCGCCGTGCGGCCGCCGATCCGGAAATATGAATAGGTCTTGGTGATGACGGGCTCGGCCGAGGCCATTGCCGGGATCACGCAGAGGAGAAGAATTGCACCGAAAAACCGGCGGACTCTGCGCATAAAGAACATTATCAGGCCTGCGACGTTGAACTTGGGTGGAGCTTGGGGCATAGCCAACCGGAGCGCAACACAAAGGCATGAAATTTTGCGTTACCCTTCGACAGATGGACAGCCGGTGACATCGCGGTGCAACAGCACGTGGCGTGTCGGACGAGACCGAGCCATCGAACTCGGTCCGCAGGGCCATATCATGGCGATCGTCAATGTCACGCCGGATTCTTTCTCGGATGGCGGGCGCTATTCCGGGAGCGTCGACGTGGCGGTGGCGCATGCGATGTCCTGCATTCGCGATGGAGCCGCGATCGTCGACATTGGCGGCGAATCGACCAGGCCGGGCGCCGTCGAGGTCACGGCCGCGGAAGAGCAGGATCGCGTCCTGCCGGTGATCGAGAAGCTTGCCGCGGAGACCGAGGCCCTGATTTCCATCGACACTTACCGCGCCGACACGGCGAGACTGGCCGTTGCGGCCGGCGCCCATATCGTCAACGACGTGCACGGCCTGCAGCGCGAGCCGGAGATCGCAAATGTCGTGGCCGAAACCGGTGCGGGGGTCTGCATCATGCATACGGGGCGGGGCCGCGAACAGGAAAAGCGCGCCGACCTGATTGCCGATCAGGAGTTTTTCCTCTCGGAATCGCTGAAGATCGCCCGTGCGGCCGGAATTCCGGAGGAAGCCGTCATCCTCGATCCGGGCTTCGGCTTCGCCAAGAACCGGGACGAGGACGTGGAACTGATGGCGCGCTTCGCCGAGCTGCACCGGCTGGGCTTTCCGCTGCTTGCCGGCACCTCCCGAAAGCGCTTTACCGGCAGCGTGACGGGCCGCGAAAAGGCCGACGAGCGCGATGTCGGCACCGCCGCGACGACCGTGATATTGCGGCTTGCGGGTGCTGCGATTTTCCGGGTCCACAACGTCGCCGTCAATCGCGATGCGCTGGCGATGGCCGATGCCGTGCTTGCCGCCGCCGAGGCCCATGCCGAAAAGAGGGGCTCCTGATGGGGACCTATACCATCACGCTGAAGAACTGCGCCTTCTACGCCAACCACGGAGCCTTCGAGCAGGAAGTCTCTCTCGGTCAGCGGTTTTTCGTCGACGTGATCATGGACGTGGAGGCGGACGAAGCGCTCGAGAACGACGATGTCGGGAGCACGGTTCACTACGGCATCGCCTATGAAATCGTCGAAAAGGCCGTGACCGAGCATCGCCGCAACCTGATCGAGGCGCTCGCCAAGGATATCGCCAAGGCGCTCTGCGCCTGGTCGCCGAGGATCCGGCGTGCCGATATCACCGTGCGAAAGCCGAGCGTGCCGATCCGGGGCATTCTGGACTATGCGGAGGTGCGCGTTGAGCATTTCGCCTGACAAGGTTTTCGAAGTCGCGGCACTGGGGCTCGGCGGCAATATCGGCGATCCGCCGGCAGCCATGGCCGAAGCGTTGCGGCAGCTCGATCGGCGTGAGGACTGTCGCGTCGCCGCCGTTTCGAAACTTTATTCGACGCCGCCCTGGGGAAAGACGGATCAGGCGGATTTCTTCAACTGCTGCGCGCTGGTGGAAACGTCGCTGGAGCCGGAAGCCTTGCTCGATGTCTGCCTGTCGATCGAGCGCGGCATGAAGCGGGTGCGCCTGGAGCGCTGGGGGCCGCGCACCATCGATATCGACGTCCTGACCTACGGAATGCGCGAACAGAAGACCGAGAAGCTGGAAGTGCCGCATCCGCGCATGACCGGACGCGGCTTCGTGATGATGCCGCTTGCCGACATCGCTCCGGAACTTCTGGTCAAGGGAAGGAAGGTGCGCGACTGGCTCGAAGAAACGGATACCGGCGGCATCAAGGTCGCGCGGAATAGCCGGGACTGGTGGCGGTCCGCCTAGTCCAGTGCAGCCTTATTGGTCGATCGAGCCGACGGCGATCGAATCAAGATCGCGGTCGAGGCTGAGGCCGATAACGGGAACCATCTGATCCTCGACCTTCACCGAGATGGTGATGTTCATCTTGTTTTCGCCGCGCAGGCTTGCGACCATCGCGCCGTTGAGCTTGGCGCGGTTGATGCCCATCACGACCTTGTCGCCGTTGACCGAGCCGGAAATGATGTCGAGGCCCTTGCCTTCGGCGCCGTCCAGGAACTTGCCGCTATAGCCGCGGCCGCTCTGGGTGATGACGGCCGACATCGGCTGCTGGAAGACGCCGACGCGGCAGGTGCCGTCGAGCTTGATGCCGACATTGCCGTCCGGAGCCGGCGCGCCGGTCAGGTTGCAGCTGAATTTCGTGCCTTTGTATTTGCCGGCGACGATTTCACCGGGACCTTTCCAGACGCCGGCGACCGACTGGAAGAATGCCTTGTCGCGAGGAGCGGCTTCGGCTTGCGGGGCCATGGCCGACGTGGCCGCAACGGTCAGAACGGCGAGCCCGCCGAGAAGCGAAAAGAGGCGCGGGTACATGAGCTTTTCCTTGGCACGCAAGCAACGTTAAGTACCCCGTAATCTAGGCGGGAATGGTTAACGACTGGTGACGATATCCGGATTTGGGACGGACCGGATCGGTCTACGGCTCGTCCTTCCGTCCGCCGACGGCTGCGATATCGGAGATAAAATCGCCAATTCCGGGGCGTTTGAGCGCCCGGAATGGCAGCGGCCGGCAGAGATCCATCGCGGCGATACCGATTCGCGCGGTGAGCAGGCCGTTGATCACGCCTTCGCCAAGCCGGCTCGACAGTTTCGAGGCGAGCCCGTGGCCGAGCACCTGCTGCGCAAGGCTGTCGCCGACGGCAATCGAGCCGGTGACGGCAAGATGGGCGATGACGTCCCGCATCAACCTCAAGAGGCCCAGCGTGCCAGGCCGTCCGCCATAGAGATCCGCCATGGCGCGGATGAGCCGGGTCACCTCGAAGAGCACATAGGCGAGATCGACGACCGCGCGGGGACTGACGGCCGTGACGATCGAGACGCGTTTCGCCGAACCCAGGATGAGCGACCGGGCCCTTCGGTCGAGAGGCGCCAGCAGCTCCCGTTCGGCAAGTTCGAGAAGCTGCGGGCCGTCGATGATCTCGTCCTTCGTCGCGTCGAGCGAAGCGCGTCCTTTGGCGGTCTCCGCGCGGTGACTGAGAAGTTTTGCGAGCGTCGCGACAACATTGCGTGCCGCGGCCGGGCGAGGGGAGAGCAATGCCTCTTCGGCCTCGGATTTCAGCGTCTGGACGGTGGCAAGCCGCATCAGGCCGAAGATTTCCCGCCCGACGATGACCGCGACTGCGACGAGCCCGAGACCGAGCGCGGTCAGCGCCGCATAGCCCAGCCAGTCGGCGCGGGAAAAGAGATCGCGGATCACCCGGTCGGCCCAGAGCCCGAAGGCAAGCGACAGGAAGGTGCCGAAGGCGGCGATCGCCAGATTGACGAAGGAGAATTTTTTCCGCGTGCGGGGTTCCGCGACGGGAATGGCTTCGGAGGCAAGCTCGGGCGGCGTCACGAACGGGTCTTCTTCGTCCGGAGTGACGACCACGCCATCCTCGAAGCTGCGTGGGCTGCGGCGCGCCGGAACAGGCGTCTCGTACCGGGTTGTTTCGTCTTCCACGGTAAAGGAGGCGGGGCGGCGCTTGCCGTTCGGGGGATTTTCGGGCTCTCTCATGCGAGTCGGTCTCCGAACAGGAACTGCATGGCGCGGTCGAGCCGGATATGCGGCACGGAAAGCTTCAGGCCGCCATTGGATTCCTCCAGCGCCGGCGGACGGAAACGCACCACGTTGATCTCCGGAAGTTCCGCTTTCGGTGCATCGAGCTTTTGAAAGAACGCTTCAGGATTTTCCGGCAAGTCACCGGGAAATATGGCTGTTTTCCTGTTTCCATCGAAACGTTCGCCGTCGATCGTCTCGCCCGCGATCGGCGTGCCGACGATGACCGGCAGAAGCTGGTTGCCCTCCTTCACCGTCGCCTCGCGCGTGGCGCGGACAGACGCGATCGCCATGACCTCGATGCCAGCGCCGGCCATGCCGATGCGCTGGATCGCACGGTCCACGAGACGGCCCGTCAGCCTCTCCAGCCGGTCGTGGCTTTCGTGGTGGAGGTGGTCGGCCTTGGTCGCGGCGACCAGAACCTTGTCGATCCTTCGTCCGAGGAAGGCGGAGAGGAAGCTGTTATGGCCGGGACGAAAGCAGGCGAGCACGTCCGTCAGCGCCCGTTCGAGGTCCTGCACCGCTTCCGGACCGCGATTGATCGCCTGCAGCGCGTCGATCAGCACGATCTGCCGGTCTAGCCGGGCGAAATGCTCGCGGAAGAAGGGTTTGACGACGACGTTCTTGTAGGCGTCGTAGCGGCGTTCCATCATCGCCCGCAGCGAGCCTTTCGGTGCTTTCGTGTCCGGAATGTTCGGCAGCGGCGCGAAGGTGAGCGCCGGCGAGCCTTCGAGATCGCCGGGCATGAGGAAACGGCCGGGCGGCAATGTGGAGAGGGAGCGCTCGTCGTCCTTGCAGGCCCTGAGATAGGCAGCGAAGCTTTCGGAAAGCCGCTTGGCGGTCATCTCGTCGGCCGGCGCATCCATGTCTAAGCTCGACGCGAGCGCCAGCCATTCCTGCGACAGTTCCTTGCGGATGCCGGTTTCCGCAAGCGTCGCTGTGCTGTCGCTGAATGCCCGGAAATCCTGCGCCAGAAGCGGCAGGTCGAGCAGCCATTCGCCCGGATAGTCGACGATGTCGATCGAAAGCCGGCCGCGTGAAAACATCCGGTTCCAGCCGCTGGCGCTCTGATAGTCGAGCGTGATGCGCAGCTCCGAAATGGCGCGCGTGGAGTCCGGCCAGACCCGATCTCGCACCAGCGCCTGGATATGATCCTCGTACTGGAAGCGCGGGATCGCGTCGTCCGGCTGCGGTTCGAGCCGTACGGCCGAGACACGTCCGGAACGCAGGGCCTCGAAGAGCGGCAGCCGGCCGCCGTTCAGAAGATTGTGGACGAGCGAGGAAATGAACACCGTCTTGCCGGCCCGCGACAGGCCCGTCACGCCCAGTCTGATCGTGGGATGCATGAGACCCGAAGCACGGTCGGCGAGATTGTCCAGCGCGATACGCGCGTCGTCGGTGAAGCTGGTAAGCGAAGGCGGCAAGGCGTCGTTCCGGGTCCAGTGTTTCCCGATATATAGCGATGATAAGCGGCGCCGCAAAGGCGAGGGCTTATCTCATCATGCCGTCAGGAAATCGGTGAGCATCCAGGTCGCATCGGAGCCTGCTGTGAAACCGCGATAGTCCAGCACTGCCAGGCCGGCGGGCGGATAGCCGCCCGGGATCGCAGCGACCATCCGGTCGGCGCCGACGAGCGCTTCCAGCACTTCTTCCATGGTCGGGTTGTGGCCGACCAGCATGACGGAACGGCTGTCCTTCTGCCCGTCGAGTACGGCGAGATAGGTGGCAAGCGAGCCGTTATAGAGTTCATCGACATAGACCGGCTCGATCGTCTCGCTGACGGCGCGGCGGACCGCTTCGGCCGTCTGGCGGCACCGGACCGCCGTCGAACTGATGACGAGGTCGGGCCGGTAGTTCCGGTCGGCCGCCTTGTCGGCGACGATCTCCGCTTCCGCAAAGCCCTGATTGTCGAGGGTCCGGTCGAAATCGTGCTGCCCCGGCTCCGCCCAGCCCGATCTGGCATGGCGCAGCAGGTAGATGCGTGAAGGGGGAGGCGTAATCGTCGTCATGCCCGGCGCCGAAACTTGAAAATTCGAAAGGATGGGTACCTTTCGGATGGGGCCCCGTCAACTGCCCCAGATGTTCCGGAATAATCCTGCACAAGCCCGTGACTTCAAACGGAGCGATTGCGGCGACTACAAATAAAAGCTTAAAAAATAGCCGTTTAGATGATTTCTATGACAGTTTTAAAAATGCTTTAATGCTGGCCGCAAGGCTTGAACCGGCTGGGGCACATGGGATATAGAGGCGCCGCATGAGATGTTCTTCAGGAGAATCGCGTTGAGTGAGAAGATCGATCTTAGCAATTATGTGCTCTCGGAAGACGATGAGTTCATGAATGCAAATCAGAAAGCATATTTCCGGGCCAAATTGATTGCTTGGAAAAACGACATCCTGAGAGAAGCGCGCGAAACGCTGGATCATCTGGCAGAAGAAAGCGCAAATCATCCCGATCTCGCCGACCGGGCTTCCTCCGAAACCGACAGAGCCATCGAACTTCGCGCCCGCGACCGTCAGCGCAAGCTGATTTCCAAGATCGATGCCGCCCTCCAGCGCATCGAAGACGGCACCTACGGTTATTGCGAGGAGACCGGCGAGCCGATCGGGCTCAAACGCCTCGACGCCCGCCCGATCGCGACGCTGTCGATCGAAGCGCAGGAGCGCCACGAGCGCCGCGAAAAGGTCTACCGGGACGAATAATCTCCCGATTTATCCAAAACGAATTCAGAAGGCACGGTCACCCCCGTGCCTTTTTTATTGGCAGCATGGGATAGAGCCGGCCGCTTGCTCACTTGTCGCGGGTGACGGACATTTCGCCGAAGATGCGCGCGACTTCCGCCTGCAGGGAGGGTTCTGGCGTCGCACCGGTGACCGGCGGCGCGGAAGGATTGCGCGGCAGCGTCTGACGGTTCGGCTGTCCGGATGCAGCGGCCTCGCGGGCGGCAAGATTGTTGGCCATTTCCTGTTCGAGGATTCGCTCGAAATCGCTGCCGAGCTGCTTCGGCTTCTCCGCGGCGGTTTGCAGCGCCGGAGGCACGGTCGCGGAATTGATGGGCACGACGCGCGGCTCCGGGCCCTCCTGGAAGACCCGGCCGCGGATGGCGTCGAGCGCCTCGGCGGCGTTGTCGAGCGAATGCGCGGCGGCATTGGCGGCTGCCAGGGCTGCGATCGGCCGCAGAGGCTCGGGCTTCACGTCGGGCGCCTGATGGGCCGGTGCCTCGGCTTGTGGCGCGGATAACGGTTCCGAAGCCGGCGCCGGCGGAAGGGGTTTTGAGGGCGGCGCGGCGGCGGGAGCGGGGCGAAGCGCCTCGCGGGCGGCAAGGTTTTCCGCCGCCGGCTCGATGCGGAGCTCCGGAGGTGCCGGACGCTGGGCCGGAGCGGTTCGCGGCCCGGCAACCGGCATGGCGGAGAAG
Source organism: Neorhizobium descurainiae (assembly GCF_051400715.1). NCBI lineage: Bacteria > Pseudomonadati > Pseudomonadota > Alphaproteobacteria > Hyphomicrobiales > Rhizobiaceae > Neorhizobium > Neorhizobium descurainiae. The sequence continues at coordinate 103,693 of NZ_JBLFFK010000010.1, read as the reverse complement.
GGAACCGTCATATCCTGAGGCTCCGAAGGCGCAGAACGGCTTGCGGCAGGCGCGGATGCTGCCCGCATGCCGGTTGCGGCAATCGAAATTCCGCTCTCGATGACGATATCAGTCGGTCCGCCGATCATGATCAGGTGCTCGACGTTGTCGCGGCGCACGAGAACCAGGCGGCGGCGCGTGTCGACCGCGGCGGCGTCCAGCACCTGCAGCCGCGGCTGGCGGTTCTTGCCGCCGCGCACGAAAGGCGAGGGGCCGTTGCGGCCGCGGATCATCCACAGCACGCCGATCAGCAGGATGAGGCCGACGCCGACGCCGACGATCGCGATCACGAGGCGGCCGCCATAGGCGCTCATCAGGTCTTCGAACATCTCTTGCCACTCCTCATGTGAACGCTGCCTTAAAAAGACGACTTTTTTCCAGCCGAGGCAAGCCGCCGACCGTCATTCTCCCGGCCTGAAAATACAGGACGGAATGGCAAAGATAGGTCGCGCCGGCAAACTGTCCCGGGTTTTATGGACTTGCGGAGCTTTTTGCTTCATCTGCAACTTGCTAAGAAGGAATCGCGGGATTTTCGTTCCCGGGAATATCCATGGCCGGGGCGCCGGCCGAAATGCGAGGAATTGATGACGAAGTTGCAGCAAGGCGGCAACTACGAAGCGCCCTTGGTGGATCGCGGGTCGCGCGGCGGCGCCATCATCCGGATCGTTCTCCTGGCGCTCGTGCTCTGCGGCGTGGCCGCAGGCTTCGTGTTGTTCCAGCACGCGCTCGACAATGAAGTCGTGCTCGGCCTTCTCGGCATCCTGGCGATGGTCGGCATCTTCTTCCTGGTCTCCTCCATCATCGGCTTTGTCGAGGTGATGCCGCAATCCCGCTCCGACGAGCTGGCGCGCGGCTTTCTCGCCAATCATCCCGACGGCATCCTGATCACCGATCCCAGGGGCCGCATTCTCTATGCCAATGCCGCCTATGGCCGCATGACCGGTGCGACCAAGGCGAGCAACGTGCAATCCCTCGAAGCGCTTCTCTCCAAAACCCGCGAATCGACCGAAGCGCTCTACCGGCTGACTGCGGCGCTGCGCGAGGGCCGGGAGGGCCATGAGGAATTCCGGCTTCTGCAGCCGCTCGGCCGTGCCACCGGCAATGGTTCCGGCGCGCACTGGTATCGGCTGAAAGCACGTCTGTTGGGACCTACGGGGAAAGGTCAGCTCGATATCTGGCAAATCAGCGACATCACCTCGGAACGCGAGGATCAGGAGCGGTTCTTCCGCGAATTGCAGAATGCCATCGACTATCTCGATCATGCCCCGGCCGGGTTCTTCTCCGCCGGCAAGAAGGGCGAGATATTCTATCTGAACGCCACGCTGGCCGAATGGTTGGGCATCGACCTTACCAAATTCGTGCCGCGCTCCATGACGGTCGCCGATCTGGTGGCGGGCGAGGGCATGGCGCTGATCCAGTCCGTGCAGGCGGCCCCCGGCCTCGATCGCACCGAAACGCTCGATCTCGATCTGCGCCGTGCCAACGGCCAGAGCCTGCCGGTGCGGCTGGTGCATAGTGTCAGCGCCACCCGCGACGGTGCGCCCGGCGAAAGCCGCACGATCGTGCTGACGCGGCCGAAGGGCGGCGAGGGCGACCAGTCGGCCTCCGCCATGCGCTTCACCCGCTTCTTCAACAATACGCCGATGGCGATCGCCTCGGTCGACGGCGGCGGAAAAATCCTGCGCATCAACGCGCCGTTCCTGAAACTATTTGCCGGGGTCGTGTCCCGCGACGAAGTGGAGGCGGGCGCCGATCTCGAGCGCATCGTGCACGAGAATTCCCGCCAGCAGCTGATGCAGGCGCTCGCCGCCGCCAAGGACCGGCAGGGCGATATCGCGCCGATCGATTCGCGTCATCCGGGCGACGAGAACCGCTACGTGCGCTTCTATGTGAACGCCGTCATCGACGAAAGCGACGAGGCGCCGGAAGAGGCGGCGATCGTCTATGCCGTCGAGACGACCGAGCAGAAGGCGCTCGAAACCCAGATGGCGCAGACCCAGAAGCTCAATGCGGTCGGCACGCTGGCGGGCGGCATCGCGCATGACTTCAACAACGTGCTGACTGCGATCCTGCTTTCCTCCGACCATCTTCTTTTGCAGGCGCGCCCCTCCGACGCGAGCTTTGCGGACCTGATGGAAATCAAGCGGAACGCCAACCGCGCGGCGGTGCTGGTGCGCCAGCTTCTCGCCTTCTCGCGCAAGCAGACCATGCGGCCGGCGGTGTTGAACCTCACCGATGTCGTGGGCGATCTGCGCATGCTGGTCGACCGGCTGATCTCCGGCACGAACGTGAAGCTGGAAGTGGATTACGGCCGTGATCTCTGGCCCGTCCGCACCGATCTGTCGCAATTCGAGCAGGTGTTGATCAATCTCTGCGTCAATGCGCGCGATGCCATGCCCCAGGGCGGCACGATCCTCATCAAGACCCGCAATGTCTCCGCCAGCGAAGCGGCGGGTTTCCATCAGGCGGACCTGCCGGCCGAGGATTTCGTCATGGTGGAGGTTTCCGATACCGGCACGGGTATTTCGCCGGAGATCATGGACAAGATCTTCGAGCCCTTCTTCACGACGAAGGAAGTGGGCAAGGGAACCGGCCTCGGCCTTTCCATGGTCTATGGCATCGTCAAGCAGTCCGGTGGCTATATCTATCCGGAATCGGAAGTCGGCCGCGGCACGAGCTTCCGCATCTTCCTGCCGCGCTATGTTCAGGAAACGCCGGTCGTGGTGCAGGAGGCCGCCCACGCGGCCGATGCTTCGGGCGGGCAGGCCGCCCCGCCGCCCGTCGTGTCCGCTCCGCCTGCCGAGGACCTCGATCTGACCGGCAAATCGGCGGTCGTCCTGCTGGTCGAAGACGAGGAAGCGGTCCGCCGCGGCGGCAAGCGCATGCTGGAAACGCGAGGCTATACGGTGCATGAGGCGGGCTCCGGCACCGAAGCGCTGGAGATCATGGAGGAGCTTGAGGGCAAGGTGGATATCGTCGTCTCCGACGTCGTCATGCCGGAAATGGACGGGCCGACGCTGCTCACCGAGCTGCGGAAATCCTATCCCGATCTGAAATTCATCTTCGTCTCGGGCTATGCGGAGGACGCTTTCGCCCGCAACCTGCCGGCCGACGCCAAGTTCGGCTTCCTGCCGAAGCCGTTCTCGCTGAAGCAGCTTGCCGTGGCTGTCCGCGAGATGCTCGATTCGGACTGAGGGCAGGGTCGCCTCCCGTTTTTTTAAGCATCGCGATTCGTCTTGGAATTGCCGCCAAACATTGTTTTCGTTGGCGGATTTTCCACATATGGCAGATCGTGAACATCACGAGAACGGAATTGGAATAATTATTTGAAGTCAATCTGTTGATCGGCCATTGCAAAATGAGAACAAAGCGGGTACATCACCTTTATCGGCTGCTTCATTGCTTGCGCGGCGGCAATAACTTAAAGGTGGGATCGGATGGCACAGAATAGTTTGCGGCTCGTAGAGGATAAAGCGGTGGACAAGAGCAAGGCGCTGGAAGCGGCACTGTCGCAGATCGAACGATCCTTCGGGAAGGGGTCGATCATGAAGCTCGGCTCGAACGAGAATATCGTCGAGATCGAGACGGTTTCCACGGGTTCCCTCAGCCTCGATATCGCCCTCGGCATCGGTGGTCTTCCCAAGGGCCGCATTGTCGAGATCTACGGTCCGGAAAGCTCGGGCAAGACGACGCTGGCGCTGCAGACGATCGCCGAGGCCCAGAAGAAGGGCGGCATCTGCGCCTTCGTCGATGCCGAACATGCGCTCGATCCGGTCTATGCGCGCAAGCTTGGCGTCGATCTCCAGAACCTTCTGATTTCCCAGCCGGATACCGGCGAGCAGGCGCTTGAGATCACCGATACGCTGGTCCGCTCCGGCGCGATCGACGTGCTGGTCGTCGACTCGGTCGCGGCGCTGACGCCGCGCGCCGAAATCGAAGGCGAGATGGGTGACAATCTGCCGGGCATGCAGGCCCGCCTGATGAGCCAGGCGCTGCGCAAGCTGACCGCCTCGATCTCCCGCTCCAACTGCATGGTCATCTTCATCAACCAGATCCGCATGAAGATCGGCGTCATGTTCGGTTCGCCGGAAACCACGACGGGCGGCAACGCGCTGAAATTCTATGCTTCGGTCCGCCTCGACATCCGCCGCATCGGTCAAGTCAAGGAGCGCGAGGAGGTCGTCGGCAACCAGACCCGCGTCAAGGTCGTCAAGAACAAGATGGCGCCTCCCTTCAAGCAGGTCGAATTCGACATCATGTATGGCGAGGGTGTCTCCAAGACCGGCGAATTGATCGACCTTGGCGTCAAGGCGGGTATTGTCGAAAAGTCCGGCGCCTGGTTCTCCTATAACAGCCAGCGCCTTGGCCAGGGCCGCGAAAACGCAAAGCTCTTCCTCCGCGACAATCCGGAGCTCGCCCGCGAGATCGAAATGTCGCTTCGCCAGAACGCCGGCCTCATCGCAGACCGCTTCCTGCAGAACGGCGGCCCGGACGCCGAGGACGGCGACATGGCTGCCGAAATGTAAGCGGTTCTGTCGCACTCGGAGCTTCTCCGGCCGCTGCTTTTCAAGCCGGCTGCCCATCGAAAGATGGGCGGCCGGTTTCTCGTTCGTCTGGACAGCCAGGGGCGTGGACGATACAAGCCTTTGGTTTTCGAATAACAAGACCGCATCCGGCGGTAAAAAGGGCGTAGCATGAGCGGCGTGAATGAAATCCGGTCGACCTTTCTCGACTATTTCCGAAAGAACGGACACGAGGTCGTGGCCTCCAGTCCGCTGGTTCCGCGCAACGATCCGACGCTGATGTTCACCAATGCCGGCATGGTGCAGTTCAAGAACGTCTTTACGGGTCTGGAGAAGCGCCCGTATTCGACCGCCACGACCTCGCAGAAATGCGTGCGGGCCGGCGGCAAGCACAACGATCTCGACAATGTCGGCTATACGGCCCGCCATCTCACCTTCTTCGAGATGCTCGGCAATTTCTCGTTCGGCGATTATTTCAAGGAACGGGCGATCGAGCTGGCCTGGAAACTGGTGACCGAAGGTTTCGATCTTCCCAAGCACCGGCTGCTGGTGACGGTCTATTCCGAGGATGAAGAAGCGGCTGTGCTCTGGAAGAAGATCGCCGGTTTCTCCGACGACAAGATCATCCGCATTCCGACCTCCGACAATTTCTGGCAAATGGGCGATACCGGCCCTTGCGGCCCCTGTTCGGAAATCTTCATCGACCAGGGCGAGAACGTCTGGGGCGGCCCGCCCGGCTCGCCGGAAGAGGATGGCGACCGTTTCCTCGAATTCTGGAACCTCGTTTTCATGCAGTTCGACCAGACGGCGCCGGGTGAACGTACACTCCTGCCGCGCCCGTCGATCGACACGGGCATGGGCCTCGAACGCATGGCCTGCGTTCTTCAGGGTGTCCAGAGCGTGTTCGATACCGACCTGTTCCGCACGCTGACCGATACCATCGAGGATGTCATGAGGGTCAAGGCGGAAGGCAGCGCCAGCCACCGCGTCATTGCAGATCATCTGCGCTCCTCGGCCTTCCTGATTGCCGACGGGGTTCTGCCGTCGAACGAAGGGCGCGGCTATGTTCTGCGCCGCATCATGCGCCGCGCCATGCGCCATGCGCAGTTGCTGGGCGCCAAGGAGCCGGTCATGTACAGGCTCCTGCCGGCGCTGGTGCAGGAAATGGGCCGCGCCTATCCGGAACTGGTGCGGGCGGAATCGCTGATTTCCGAAACGCTGAAGCTGGAGGAGACGCGCTTCCGCAAGACGCTCGAACGCGGCCTGTCGCTTCTTTCCGATGCGACGAATACGCTCGGCAAGGGCGATATGCTCGACGGTGAGACGGCCTTCAAGCTCTACGACACCTATGGCTTCCCTCTCGACCTGACGCAGGATGCGTTGCGCGCCCGCGAAATCGGCGTCGATCTGGCCGGCTTCACCGACGCCATGGAGCGCCAGAAGGCGGAGGCCCGCTCGCATTGGGCAGGCTCCGGCGACAAGGCGACCGAGACCATCTGGTTCGAGCTCAAGGACAAGTTCGGCGCAACCGAATTCCTGGGCTATGACACGGAAACGGCCGAAGGCGTCGTCCAGGCGATCGTGCGCGACGGCAAGGCGGTCGACAGCGCATCGGCCGGCGATCGGGTGCAGGTTGTCGTCAACCAGACGCCGTTCTACGGCGAATCCGGCGGCCAGATGGGCGATACCGGCGTGATCGCCACCGACGATGCGAAGCTCAACGTCACGGACACGCAGAAGAAGGGCGAGGGCCTGTTCGTCCATGCTGCGACCGTCGCGGAAGGTATGCTGAAGGTCGGTGATGCCGTGGCGCTGACGGTCGATCACGACCGCCGCTCGCGCCTGCGGTCGAACCATTCGGCCACCCACCTACTGCATGAGGCGCTTCGCGAGGTGCTCGGCACGCATGTCGCGCAGAAGGGGTCGCTTGTGGCGCCCGAGCGCCTGCGCTTCGACGTCTCGCATCCGAAGCCGATGACGGCGGAGGAGCTGCAGAAAGTCGAGGACATGGCGAATGCCATAGTTCTGCAGAATGCGCCGGTCAACACGCGGCTGATGAGCGTCGACGATGCGATTGCGGAAGGCGCGATGGCTCTCTTCGGCGAGAAATACGGCGACGAGGTTCGCGTGGTCTCCATGGGCAATGCCATCGAAGGGCCGAAAGCCGGCAAGCCTTATTCGGTCGAGCTCTGCGGCGGTACGCATGTGAACGCGACGGGCGATATCGGCCTGGTTCGCATTCTGGGCGAAAGCGCGGTCGGCGCCGGTGTCCGCCGTGTCGAGGCGGTGACAGGCGAGGCGGCGCGCGCCTATCTCGCCGAGCAGGACGAACGTGTGAAGGCGCTCGCCGGTGCGCTGAAGGTGCAGCCGGGTGAGGTGGTTTCGCGCGTCGAGGCACTGATAGACGAGCGACGCAAGCTCGAAAGGGAGCTGACGGATGCCAAGCGGCGGCTCGCCATGGGCGGTGGGCAGGGCGGCTCGATTGGCGACGTCCGCGAGGTTGCCGGCGTCAAGTTCATGGGCAAAGCGCTGACCGGCATCGATGCCAAGGACCTGAAGGGGCTTGCCGATGAAGGCAAGGCAAGCCTCGGTTCAGGCGTGGTGACCCTGATCGGCGTTTCGGAAGATGGCAAAGCGAGCGCTGTCGTTGCCGTGACGCCGGATCTGACCGACCGGTTCAGCGCCGTGGATCTGGTGCGCGTCGCGTCAGCGGCGCTTGGCGGCAAGGGCGGCGGCGGACGGCCGGACATGGCCCAGGCCGGCGGCCCGGATGGCGCGAAGGCTGACGAGGCGCTGGAGGCGGTGGCAACCGCGCTCAGTGCTTGACGATCGATTGGAATGCGGGCTTCGCCGCTTTCCGGTTTTGAGGAAGACGAATGGGCGTGAACGCCAGGATCGAGGATGAGTTGGACGAGGCCGCCGGCGGTCTCGTGCCGGCGTTGTTCCGCGAGGCTCCGGATTCCGTCTCGTTCAACAAGCTGCGCAAGCGCCTGCTCCGGCAGGTGCGGCAGGCCTTCGACGACTTTGGGATGCTGAACGGGCAGAAGCGCTGGCTGGTCGGGCTTTCCGGCGGCAAGGATTCCTATTCGCTGCTCGCCGTGCTGCTCGATCTGCAATGGCGCGGGCTTCTCCCGGTCGAGCTGATCGCCTGCAATCTCGATCAGGGCCAGCCGAACTTTCCGAAACATGTCCTGCCTGATTATCTCACGTCCATAGGGGTGAAGCACCGGATCGAATATCGTGACACCTATTCCATCGTGAAGGAAAAGGTGCCGGAAGGCGCCACCTATTGCTCGCTCTGTTCGAGACTTCGGCGCGGCAATCTCTATCGCGTCGCGCGTGAAGAGGGCTGCGATGCGCTGGTGCTCGGCCATCACCGCGAGGACATTCTGGAAACCTTCTTCATGAATTTCTTCCATGGCGGGCGGCTTGCCGGCATGCCGGCGAAGCTCCTGAACGACGAGGGTGACCTGATGGTGCTGCGCCCGCTGGCCTATTGCGCGGAGGACGATCTCGCGAAGTTTGCCGCCGCCATGCGGTTTCCGATCATTCCCTGCGATCTCTGCGGTTCCCAGGACGGCCTTCAGCGCAATGCGATGAAGCAGATGCTGGCCGATATCGAGACGCGCATGCCTGGCCGCAAGGATGCCATGCTGCGCGCGCTTGCCCATGTGAACCCGTCCCATCTTCTCGATCCGAAACTTTTCGATTTTTCCGGTCTTCAGGCCTCGTCCGGCACCTGAATTCATCCTGAACAGAGATCATTGTCATGACCCTTCCGCTCGACGTCGTGAAGCTCGCCGATCTTTTGCGCCTTGCCGCCAAATCCGAAATCCTGCCGCGCTTCCGCAGGCTGGGAAATGGCGACGTCCGCGCAAAGAGCGAGCCGGCCGATCTGGTCACCGAAGCGGATGAGGCGGCGGAACGGTTGATCCGGCGCGAAGTGGAGGCGATGGCCCCGGGTGCGCTCTTCGTCGGCGAGGAATCGGTGGCCGCCGATCCGTCCCTGCTCGGCAAGCTGGCGGATGCGGATTTCGCCGTGGTCGTCGATCCGGTCGACGGCACGTTCAATTTCGCCTCCGGCATCCCGGCTTTCGGGGTCATGGCCTCCGTCGTCTGGAAGGGCGAGGTGGTGGCCGGCATCATCTACGATCCGATGGGCGACGACTGGATTATGGCAGAAAAGGGCGCCGGCGCTTTCCTGAGACGACCGGACGGCGAGGCGATCCGCCTTTCCGTCGCTCGGTCCGGGCCGCTCGAAGCCATGGTCGGCATGGCTTCGCCGGGATATTTTTTCGGCGATGCACGCGAGCGCATTCTCGGCAATCTGGCGAAGGTCCGCTTTTTCGCGAACTATCGCTGCTCGGCGCATGAATACCGCACCTTCGCGGGCGGCCATGTGCAATTCGTGCTCTACAACAAGCTGATGCCCTGGGATCATCTGGCCGGCACCCTGATCGCGGTCGAGGCGGGCGGTTACGCGGCGCGGTTCGACGGTTCGCCGTACCAGCCGAGCCACGTCGATGGCGGGCTTCTGCTCGCGACCGACAGGGAAAGCTGGCAGATGCTCCGCCGCGAGATCATCGGCTAAGGGTGCGGCGCTCGGGAAACGGCGGAGATGCGGGTTCGGCGTCGAAGAAGGCTCACGCGCCGGTTGATCCTCCGTGGAACCGTCTCGTTCCACGGGGCAGGTTTCAAATCCGCGGATTGTGCGGCTGGAAGAGTTTTCCCTTCTCGCCGATCAGCACGAAGATCAGGCCGACGATCGATACAGCGAAGAAGCCCGCGACCAGCGGCAGGGCCGTGCCGTCGAAGGCCTGGCCGATCACGACCCCGATGATCGAACCGCCGACCGTGCTCATGAAACCGAGCACGGAGGAGGCGGTGCCGGCCACATGGCCGAGCGGTTCCATGGCGAGCGAATTGAAATTCGCGCCGATCCAGCCGAACTGGAACATGGCAAGGGAAAAGAAGGCGAGGAACAGCAGGACGGGCATCGGCTGCGGCCCGAAGACCTGCACCAGCAGCCATAGGAGGGTGACGATGATGAACCCCATGAGCGAGCCATGCGAAAGGCGCCGCATCCCGAAGCGTCCGACAAAACGGGCGTTCAGGAAGGATGCGGTCGACATGAAGATCGCAACGGCGGCAAAGGCGACCGGAAACCAGATGCCGAGCTCGTAGATGCCGACATAGATCTGCTGCGCCGAATTGATGAAGCCGAACAGCGCTCCGAAGATGAAGGTGCTGGCGATCGTATAACAGAGCGCGATCCGGTTGGTGAGGACGATCCGGAAGGCATCGAGGATCGACGAGACGGTGAAGGGGCGCACATCGGCGGGATCGAGCGTCTCCGGCAGCCGGGCATAGGTCCAGAAGCCGATCGCGAGCGACACGATCGCGATGAAGAGGAAGATCAGGTGCCAGTTGCCGGCGAACATGATGAGCTGGCCGGTGCCGGGCGCGATGATCGGCACGATCATGAAGACCATCATGATCAGCGACATGACTTCGGCCATGGCGCGCCCGCCATAGACGTCGCGAACGATCGAGATGGTGATGACACGGGTAGCCGCCGCGCCGGCGCCCTGGATGAAGCGAAGCGCAAGCAGAGCGCCGAAAGAGGGAACGACGACGATGCAGATCGAGCAGACAATGTAAACGCCGATGCCGAACAGCATGGGTTTGCGGCGGCCGAACCGGTCCGAGAGCGGTCCGTACAGGAGCTGGGCGACCCCCAGACCGAAGACATACGAGGAGACGACGTATTGCCGGTGGTTTTCGTTCTCGACGCCGAGCGAGGCGCCGATTTCCTGCAGGCCTGGAAGCATGATGTCGATGGCAAGCGCATTCAGCGCCATCAGCATGGCCATCATCGCGATAAATTCGGCCCGCCCCATTTCGCGTAGACGGGTTGCGGTCGTTTGTGAAGGATTTGTCACAGCGATTTCCTAAACAATGGCAAAGGCGCCGTTGGGAGCGGCGCCTTGAAAATGTCTTCGATTTTGAGCCCGGCCCTCGGTCCGGGACGTTTCAGGCGGCGCCGCGGACGGCGATACCCTGTTCCTGCAGGTGAGTCTGCAGCTCGCCCGATTGGAACATTTCGCGGACGATATCGCAACCGCCGACGAACTCGCCCTTGACGTAAAGCTGGGGAATGGTCGGCCAGTTGGAATAATCCTTGATCCCTTGACGGATTTCGGCGTCGGCGAGCACGTTCACGCCCTTGTAGTCGATGCCCAGGTAGTCGAGAATCTGCACGACCTGACCCGAGAACCCACACTGCGGGAACTGGGGGGTGCCCTTCATGAAGACAACCACATCGTTCGTCTTCACTTCGTTGTCGATGAAATCGTGAACTCCGCTCATATCCTATCCTTTCACATGCGGTTTCAAGGACCGCTGCGCTGCGTCGTCCCTTTTAGATAGCAACCTGTCTCTCGGAATTCCAGCGGAATAGTCCGCTGCTCGCGGTTATCGTCTGACGCCAGCGGTTTTTCCTCGTAAGCAGGTCAGCGGCTGCGCTGCTTGCTGCGGCTTGCAGTCGTTCGCCGGCGGCTCACCTGCTTCCTGGCCGGCTTTGCGGCGCGGGTGGAGGTTTTCACGAAGCGTCCCGACGTCGCCGAGCGCGTCTGCCGCTTCTTCCGTTTGGTGGCGGTGCGGCCATGGGACTTCTTCAGAAGTTCCTTCATGGCGGTCTCTACGATGCCCGTGACGAGTTCGTCAATCAGGTTGGGCATCGCCGGGTCAATCCGCCGGAGCCGACGTCTGCAATGCCAGCGCATGCAGAACGCCGCCCATATTGCCCTTCAGAGCCTCGTAAACCATCTGATGCTGCTGCACGCGGCTCTTGCCGCGGAACTGTTCCGCCACCACCTCGGCGGCATAGTGATCGCCGTCACCGGCAAGATCCCGGATGGTGACCTTGGCGCCGGGAATGCCCGCCTTGATCAGATCTTCGATTTCCCCGGGTCTCATGGCCATAGTGTCTTCCCTTTTTCTCAGCCGCGGATGCGAACCGCGGAATCTTTATTCCGACAGAGTGCCTCAAAGCCGCAGCCGGGTCAAAGCTGATCAATGGCCGTCGACAGGTTCCAGCTCGTCCGGTCAGGCCATGAAGGCCGGGAACCAGCTTTCATGCGCATTGGCAAGATCGGTGACCGGTACGTCGACGAGATCGTCGATCGTCAGCCTGTCTCCGGAAACGGTTCCGAGCGGGCGGAAAGGCACGCCGGCGCTTTCGGCGCTCGCCTGCACGAAATTGGCAAGATCGGCCGGAACGGCGATCACGTAGCGGGCCTGGTCTTCCCCGAAGAGCAGCGCATGCGCGGGGCCGCGCTGGTCCTTGAGGCTCACCTTCATGCCTCTGGCCGACGCCAAGGCCATTTCCGCAAGCGCGACCGCAAGGCCGCCGGAGGAAATGTCGTGGCAGGCGCTCACCTGGCCGTTGCGGATGACCGAACGGACGAAATTGCCGTTGCGGTGCTCGGCGGCAAGATCGACTGCCGGAGGCGGGCCGTCGATCGTGTCGAGGATATCGCGCAGGTAGATCGAGGAGCCGAGATGGCTGCCGTCCGTGCCGATCATGATCAGCCGGTCGCCTTCTCGTGCGGAACCGATCTTCGCCATATTCTGCCAATCGGGCAGGAGACCGACGCCGGCAATCGTCGGGGTCGGCAGGATCGCGATGCCGTTGGTCTCGTTGTAGAGCGAAACGTTGCCGGAGACGATCGGGAAGTCGAGCGCCCTGCAGGCCTCGCCGATGCCTTTGATGGCGCCGACGAGCTGGCCCATGATTTCCGGCTTTTCCGGATTGCCGAAATTGAGGTTGTCCGTCGCCGCAAGCGGCTCGGCACCCGTGGCGACGAGATTGCGCCAGCATTCGGCGACCGCCTGCTTGCCTCCTTCGAACGGATCGGCTTCGACATAGCGGGGCGTCACGTCGGAGGAAAAGGCGAGCGCCTTGGTCGGATGGCCGTCGACGCGCACGACACCGGCATCTCCGCCCGGACGCTGCAACGAATTTCCCTGGATCAGCGTGTCGTATTGTTCCCAGACCCAGCGGCGGCTGGACTGGTTCGGAGAGCCCACCAGTTTCAGCAGCGCTTCGTTATAATCCGCAGGGGCGGCGACCTGAGAGGCGGGCAGCGGAGCGCGGCCGCTCGGCTGCATCCAGAGCCGGTCATATTCCGGAGCCTGATCGCCGAGCTCCTTGATCGGCAGGTTCGCCACCTCTTCGCCCTGGTGCAGGATGCGGAAGCGGAGATCGTCGGTCGTCTTGCCGACGATCGCGAAATCGAGGCCCCATTTGACGAAGATCGCCTTGGCTTCCTCTTCCTTCTCCGGCTTCAGCACCATGAGCATCCGCTCCTGGCTTTCCGAAAGCATCATTTCATAGGCGCTCATGCGGTCTTCGCGCACCGGCACCTTGTCGAGGTCGAGTTCGATGCCGAGATCGCCCTTGGCGCCCATTTCGACGGCGGAGCAGGTGAGGCCGGCGGCGCCCATGTCCTGGATCGCGATGACCGCGCCGGTCGCCATCAGTTCGAGGCAGGCTTCCAGCAGGCATTTTTCGGTGAAGGGGTCGCCGACCTGCACGGTCGGGCGTTTCTCCTCGATCGACTCGTCGAATTCGGCAGACGCCATGGTGGCGCCGCCGACGCCGTCACGGCCGGTTTTGGCGCCGAGATAGACGACCGGCAGGCCGACGCCCTCAGCCTTCGAATAGAAGATCGCATCGGTGCGGGCGAGACCCGCCGCAAAGGCATTGACGAGAATATTGCCGTTGTAGCGCGGATCGAATTCCACTTCGCCGCCGACGGTCGGCACGCCGAAGGAATTGCCGTAGCCGCCAACACCGGCGACGACGCCGGAGACCAGGTGCTTGGTCTTCGGATGATCGGGTGCCCCGAAGCGAAGGGCGTTCATCGCCGCGACCGGGCGCGCGCCCATGGTGAAGACATCGCGCAGGATGCCGCCGACACCAGTCGCCGCGCCCTGATAGGGTTCGATATAGGAGGGGTGGTTGTGGCTCTCCATCTTGAAGACGACACAGTCGCCGTCATCGATATCGACCACGCCGGCGTTTTCCCCCGGTCCCTGGATGACGCGGGGCCCCTTGGTCGGCAGCGTGCGCAGCCATTTCTTCGAGGACTTGTAGGAACAATGCTCGTTCCACATGGCGGAGAAGATGCCGAGTTCCGTAAACGTCGGTTCACGGCCGATCAGATCGAGAATCCGCTGATACTCGTCGGGCTTCAGGCCATGCGAGGCGACAAGTTCGGGAGTGATCGCGATGCTGTTCGGAATGGTCATGATCTTCTCTGGATTGAAGGGCCAAGCTTTGGCGCTCTTTAACCCATGTGAGACAGGGGCGCGACAGGAAAAATGCCTGTGCTGCCGGCATCCGGCGATTTCCTCACAGGAGGAGTTCAGAATTTGTAGCTTACCATGAGCCCGGCGTGACTGAGGCCGTCGTTCGGACCGTCGCAGAGTTCCGCATGGGAGGAGTGCTCGACCTGGGCGGCGATGCGCCAGTTGTCGGTGAGCTTGAAGCCGGCGGCGGCGTATTCGTGAAAGAGCAGACGGCAGCCAAGCGCCGGATCCGATCCGCCGTCATGGTCGAGATCGCCATCGTGAAGCGCTCCGCCGAGGCCCAGTTCAAGGAACAGCCGATCGCTGAGATCGGCGGTCCATGAAAAGCCAGCATAGATTTGGCTGGTCTCCCCGGCGGTACTCAGGCTTCCGCCGACATGAATTCGCGGGCGCAGGAGCTTGTCGATGCCTTGCGCGTCATCATGCGCCCAAGGGTCGAAGAAGAGCATGCCGGTGGCGAACAGGCCATCTTCATGGTGCCCGTCATCGATGGAGGCAAGCACGCCGAAGCGGGCTTCATCGAATATCGGTTCCTGAGCTGTCGCGGAATTGATTGACGTGGAGAAAAGCGCTGCGACCAGTGCGGACGAAAGGAACACACGACGGCAACGGGATTTCATCAGCATGCGCCCACCTCACCGAATCGCCTGGCGACCATTGATGATTGGTAGGATGGGAAGAGCGCGGCTGTCCATGCCTCGCTTAAGCTGTAACAGGGTGGATATTCAACGGCTGCGGGATGCATTCGCTGGAATGCGCTGGGCCGCCTTCCCGCTGCGCCGTCAGCAGCCGCCTGCACCGCCTGCCCAGCGCAGGACGTCGCGTCTGATACGCTCGCCTTCCGCCCCGTTCATCAAAGGACCGAAGGCGTCGAGGCGGGCGGGATTTCCTTCCGCCTGCACGACGAGGACCGGTCGCGATTCAGGACTGTTGCGCGGAACGGCGAGGATGCGCGGACGCCCCGAAAAGGAGTTGAGCTCAGGCGCCAGCCGATAGGGCTTGAAGGCGGCGTCCTGCGATTTGAACCAGCATGCGTTGGCGGCGAGCGCCACGCGCTCCATGGTCGGCAGGGCGGCGCGATTCTGCGCCGGCGCTTCGCGTCCCGATTGGCAAGCCGAAAGGATCAGGCCCGCGACGGCAACGGAAAGGACGGCGGGCAGGCGAGGGGAGAAGGGCATCAAAACGTCCTGATCCGGTTTCCGGGCGTTCTATGGTTGAGGCATGTAGTCACAGGATTAAGCCGAAGCGGCGACCACGTCGAGCGCGGAAGCGAAGAGACCACGCCCGTCATTACCGCCATGGGCGGCCTCGATGAGGTTTTCCGGATGCGGCATCATGCCGAGCACGTTGCCGCTTCTGTTCATGACACCGGCAATGTCGTTCAGGGAACCGTTCGGATTGGTGCCTTCGGCATAGCGGAAGACGATCTGGCCGCTGTCTTCCATGGAAGCCAGCGTGTCCGAATCGACGAAATAGTTGCCATCGTGATGGGCGACCGGGCAGCGGATGACCTGGCCCTTTTCGTAGGCGCGGGTGAAATCCGTCTCGGCGTTGACCACTTCGAGCTTCACTTCCTTGCAGACGAACTTCAGCGAGGAATTGCGCATCAGCGCGCCCGGCAGCATGCCGGCTTCGACGAGGATCTGGAAGCCATTGCAGACGCCGAGCACCTTCACGCCCTTCTCGGCCTTTTCCCTGATCGCCTGCATGACCGGCATGCGGGCGGCGATCGCGCCGCAGCGCAGATAGTCGCCATAGGAGAAGCCGCCCGGAATGACGATGAGATCGACATCGTCCGGGATATCGGTCTCGGTCTGCCAGACGGTGACCGGTGCGTTGCCGGAAATCTTGGTAAGAGCGGCGATCATGTCGCGATCGCGATTGAGACCGGGGAGTTGAACGACGGCGGATTTCATGGATGCGGTTCAAACCTTGCCTGTGCCTCGGCAAGCTCGCGCAATTCGAGGCGGTTTTCGATACGGTCGAGACGATCGGGAATTTGCCATATCGTTCCGCGCATATTGTTCATGTCGCCCTGCATCACATGCATATAGTTCCGCAGGCTAACGATTTCCTGACGCGTGTCGCGCTGTCCTTCTTTGAGGGAGGATAGTACGGTTTGAATCTTTCTCAGGACCTCAAACAACAATTCCTGCGTCAGCTCTGCCATTGCACATTCTCCACAACCGTCAGTCGAGAGCGATAGTATAGTTCTCGATCACCGTGTTTGCCAGAAGCTTCTCGCACATGGCCTTCAGGTCCTCCTCGGCCTTGGCCTTGTCGGCGCTTTCGAGCTCGATGTCGAAGACTTTGCCCTGGCGCACATGCCCGACGCCGGAAAAGCCGAGGCTGCCCAGCGCCCCTTCGATCGCCTTGCCCTGCGGGTCGAGAACGCCGTTCTTGAGCGTGACCGTCACGCGTGCCTTGATCACTGATCCACCCCTGATTACTTCGCGAAAAACCATTACTTGACGAGAACCGGTCCGGTGCCGCGGATCGGCTCGTTCTCGTTGATGATGCCGAGACGGCGCGCCACTTCCGAATAGGCCTCCAGCAGGCCGCCCATGTCGCGCCGGAACCGGTCCTTGTCCATCTTCTCCCGGGTCTCGATATCCCAGAGACGGCAGCTGTCCGGAGAAATCTCGTCGGCAAGGATGATGCGCATCATGTCGCCCTCGAACAGGCGGCCGCATTCGATCTTGAAGTCGACGAGCTGGATGCCGACGCCGAGGAAGAGGCCGGACAGGAAATCGTTGACGCGGATGGCGAGCGCCATGATGTCGTCGAGCTCGGCCGGGTTCGCCCAGCCGAAGGCGGTGATGTGCTCTTCGGAAACCATCGGATCGGCCAGCGCGTCGGACTTGTAGTAGAACTCGATGATCGAGCGCGGCAGGACCGTGCCCTCTTCGATGCCGAGACGGGTCGAGAGCGAGCCGGCGGCGACATTACGCACGACGATCTCCAGCGGGATGATCTCCACTTCCTTGATCAGCTGCTCGCGCATGTTCAGCCGGCGGATGAAATGCGTCGGGATGCCGATCTTGTTGAGATGGGTGAAGATGTATTCGGAGATGCGGTTGTTGAGAACGCCCTTGCCGTCGATGACGTCATGTTTCTTCTTGTTGAAGGCGGTGGCATCGTCCTTGAAGAACTGGATCAGCGTACCCGGCTCAGGGCCTTCATACAGGATCTTGGCCTTGCCTTCGTAGATACGGCGGCGACGGTTCATGATTTCTTGTCTCGTTGTTGGCGCCCCGTGGAGGCGCAATGGATGATGTTCGAGCGGTCCCTTATCGGAAAAGAACGGGTTTCACAATGCGGGCCTCCAAAACCTTGCCGGGCAAGAACTCCTGACGAAAAAGCGATCAGGAATCATTCAGTGTCAGATTACACGGATTCTTGAAGCTTTTTGCTTTCGCAATGGCAGCGTCCTGACGGAAAGGACAGTAATGAACAAGAAAAGCAGGGATTCATGATATTCCGCTCTTTGTGATCGGGAGGGAGCCCTCAGGCCGCATCGCTGCCCCGCTTTGCCAGTTGCCGCCGGCCATGTTGGAGATGTGGTGAATTCTACTCTCGACGGCAAGGCTTTCCGTGACATAGCCACCAAATTGCGTCATGATTTCGGCGTGGCCGGACCATCGTTCCTGACCGCGGACTGCCTACCCACGGCGTCCGTGGTTTTGGCGATCCACGCCGCTGGGAGATGAAAGCCGGTTTCGGCATCCGTCAATTCCGCTGAGAGATTCCATCGCACAAGCGCCGCAATCGGCAGTATCCCGATTGCGCTTCGCTCATCTTTTGATTAAGGGGTCCAGGCAAAAGTCACTTTTGGGAGACCCGAGATGAGCGGCATCAGCGATCGCGAAAAAGCCTTCGAAAACAAGTTCGCCCTGGACCAGGAGTTGAAGTTCAAGGCGCTCGCCCGCCGCAACAAGCTCGTCGGTCTCTGGGCGGCCGGTCTGCTCGGCAAGGCGGATGTCGAAGCCTATGCGAAAGAAGTCGTCGTCGCCGATTTCGAAGAGGCCGGCGAAGAGGATGTCTTCCGCAAGCTGCGCGGGGATTTCGATGCCGCCGGCGTTTCGGTCTCCGATCAGGATATCCGCACCAGGATGGTCGAGCTGCTGGCCGAGGCGATCACCCAGATCGAGAACCAGTGAGCAGCATTCCTTCTTCCTCATGGCAGGGCCGCGTCCGCTTGGGCGCGGCTTTTCCTTCGCGCGAAGGATTGGACATCGGCCGCAGACTGGGACCATTCTCGGCTTAGAGCCGCCCAATTTTGGCAAAGCGCCAGCGGCCCGAGCGAATGAAGTCCGGAAGGCTGGCGCGGGGCATCGGCCTTGCGAGCGCATAGCCCTGCAGCACGTCGCAGCCGAGATCGCGCAGGATGCGGATCTGCTCGGCGGTTTCGACGCCTTCGGCGATGACCCGGATATTCAAGGACCTGCCGATCTCGATGATCGTGCCTACCAGCTTCCGCTGTTTGTGGGATTGGGTAACGAGACGGACCAGCTCGCGGTCGATCTTGAGCGCCCGCGGATTGAGCCGCAGCAGGCTGATGATCGAGGCGTGCCCCGTGCCGAAATCGTCGATCTCTATATCGATTCCTAGCTTTCTGAGCCTCGCCAGGGTCTTCATCACGCCATCGTCGCAGTCGTCGAGAAAGATCGATTCCAGGAGCTCGAAGGCGAGCGTGCCGGGTTCGATCCCCAGCTTCCTTAGCTTGCGCGGCAGCGAGCTATCGTGCAGCCGCCGGTAGGAGACGTTGACCGAGAGCTTCGGGATCGAGAGGCCCTGCCGTCTCCATTCGCGAAAATCCGCGAGCGCCTTGTCGAGGATCATGCCGTCGATCACCGAGACGACGTCCAGTTCCTCCGCGGTTTGCAGGAATTTCATCGGTGAGAGCATGCCATGTTCGGGGTGCATCCAGCGGGCCAGCGTTTCGACGCCGACGATTTCAAGCGTCCGGGCATCGAACTGGAGCTGATAGAAGGGGACGAACTCGTTGCGTTCGAGGCCGAGCAGGATCTCGTCCGACATCCGCTTGGTGCTGATGATCTCGTTCTGGGTATCCGCCGAGAAGAATTCGTGCCGGTTGCGGCCGCTGTTCTTGGCGCGGTAGAGCGCGATGTCGGCATTCAGGAGGAGCTGGCGTGCATCGGCAGCCGCTGCGGTCTCACAGGCGATGCCGATGCTGGCGCCGAAACGGCAGTCGTGGCCCTCGTAGGACACCGGTTTGCGCAACTCCCTGATGATCCGGTCGGCGAGATTGGCGAGCTTGCGCGGCGATCCCTCGAATTTCGAAAGGATGACGAATTCGTCGCCGCCGACCCGGGCGACGAAATCGCCCTTGCGGATCGTCCCCTTCAGGATCTTCGCCACGTGCTTGAGCATCATGTCGCCGGCGCTGTGGCCAAGCGTATCGTTGATCTGCTTGAAGCGGTCGAGGTCCACGTGGAGGATGGCAATGCCTTGTCCGTCGCGGACACATTCGGCAGCGACACGGTCCAGCATCTCGTCGAGGTAGCGCCGGTTCGGCAGATCGGTGAGATGGTCGTGCATCGCATTGTGCTCGATACGGCTGCGGGCGGCTTCGAGCTCGCGGTTGCGCGCTTCCGCAAGGGTCTTGGCCCGTTCGAGCTCGCGATGCAGCATCACGTCGGCCGTGACGTCCCAGTTGGCGCCGACCATCTTCTGGTGGCCGTTGCCGTCGATGAAGGACATGGTGCGCGTGCGGATGATGCGTTCGGACCCGTCTCGCAGGACGACGCGATATTCGTCGGAGAAACGTTCGCGGTTGCGGATATGCGCCTGGACGTTGGCCTGCACGCGCTTGGCGTCCTCGGGATGCAGGAAGCTTTCCCACAGGCCGCCGATGACGACCTCCTCGCTTTTCTGCAGGCCGTAGATGCGGAACATCCGCTCATCCCAATCCACTTGGCCGGTGTCGAAATCGGATTCGTAGACGCCGATTCCGGAAATTTCGAGCGCCATGTCGAGCCGCCGGGACATTTTCGCCATGGCTTCTTCCGCCGCCTTGCGCGGGGTGATGTCCGTATCGGTGCCGACGACGCGTGTGGCTTTGCCGTTGCCGTCCCATTCGATGCACGCGCCACGGCATTCGATCCAGATCCAGTGACCGCGTTTGTGGCGCTCGCGGTACTCGAAGACCGCATAGGCCGGATCGCCGGCATTCTGCCGCTCCATCGCATGAACGACCCTATCGCGGTCGTCCGGATGGACGAGTTCCAGCCATTCCTGCGTGCTGGAAGCGAGCGGATCCTCCGGCGACATTCCGCGTATCTGGCGCCATACCGGTGAGTAGTATTTCTGACCGGTCGCGTAATTATGGTCCCAGACGCCCGAGGCGGAACTGACCAGCGCATTGTTCCAGCGGCTCTCGCGCTCGGCAAGTTCCTCGATATGCCTCTTCTGCTCGGTGATGTCGGCAAAGTGCATGGAGAAAAGGAGCTGGCCTTCGATATCATGGCCGAGCGGCTCGACGGAGACGAGTGCCCATCGCGAAAAGCCACCGGCATCGACGATGCGCAGTTCCAGGCGTTCGGTGGAGGAGCCCGCATTCAGAGCCTGGAATTTTTCGCCGAACGTCGCGCTGTCGTCGGGATGAACCAGACTGGGAAACAGGGTTGACGGACGATCGGTCCATTCGCGCCGGAAGGTCCTGTTCGTGAGCAAAAGGGTGCCGGCATGATCGATCACCGCCATCGGGAAGGGAACCGCCTCGAAAACCGCCTCCAGCACGCTGATCATCCCCCCGGTTCCGGGCTCTGACGGGCGTGAGAGGACATTGGACGGCATCGGCACGACTAGCTCACCGCAAAACGAGTGAGGACATTAGCAAGTGCCCATTAAGCTCGGCTTAAAATTGCAGTTCAAATTGCTGCACCCTGAAAATACGGGAGGAGCCGCCCCTGGACGTCTCAGGGTTTCAGCCGGCTTAGGAACTGAGCGAAGACCATCGTGCCTTCCGGCCAGGGGCCGTGGCCGGATTCCGCATTGATATGCCCCGCCTCTCCGGCATCGACGAGCAGCGAGCCCCAGGCGGCCGTGATGTCGTCGGCATGTTCGAAGGAGCCGAAAGGGTCGTTGCGGCTGGCGACGGTCAGCGACGGAAAGGGCAAGGGATCGCGCGGGTAGGGACCGAAGGTCATCAGGTGTTTCGGCCGGATTTCCGGGTTGTCCAATTCGGGTGGAGCCACAAAGAAGGCACCGGCAACCCGCTTCTTGAACAGCGGAATGGCGTGGATCGCAGACGGGATGCCGAGGGAATGAGCGATCAGCACCACGGGACGGGTGGAGGCATTCACCTCTTCGGCGACGCGCGCGACCCAATCCTCCCGGACAGGCTTCGACCATTCCGCCTGTTCCACGCGGCGGGCGGTGGCGAGCTTCGATTGCCAGCGGGTCTGCCAGTGGTTCGGCCCGGAATTGGTATAGCCGGGGATGATCAGAATATCGGCTTCGGATGCTTTCATGCCGCCTATCTGTGTTTGCTGGCCTACGAGATCAAGCTTCGCCGAAGACGCGCTTGAAGATCGTGTCGACGTGCTTGGTATGATAGCCGAGGTCGAATTTTTCGCGGATATCCTCCTCGGAAAGCGCCGCACGGACCTCGCCATCGGCCAGCAATTCTTCCAGGAAATCCTTGCCCTGTTCCCAGACCTTCATGGCGTTGCGCTGCACGAGGCGATAGGCGTCCTCGCGTGATACGCCGGCTTGCGTAAGGGCAAGCAGCACGCGCTGGGAATGAACAAGTCCGCGGAACTTGTTCATATTCTTCATCATGTTTTCCGGATAGACGAGCAGCTTGTCGATGACGCTCGTCAGGCGCGCCAGGGCGAAATCGAGCGTCACGGTCGCGTCCGGACCGATCATGCGTTCGACGGAGGAATGGGAAATGTCCCGCTCGTGCCAGAGCGCGACGTTTTCCATCGCCGGCATCGCATAGGAGCGGACCATGCGGGCAAGGCCGGTCAGGTTTTCGGTCAGCACCGGATTGCGCTTGTGCGGCATGGCCGACGAACCCTTCTGGCCCGGCGAGAAATATTCTTCCGCTTCCAGCACCTCGGTACGCTGCAGGTGGCGGATTTCGATCGACAGCCGCTCGATCGACGAGGCGATGACGCCGAGGATGGCGAAATACATGGCATGCCGGTCGCGCGGGATGACCTGCGTCGAGACCGGTTCCGGCTTAAGCCCCATGGCGGCAGCGACATGCTCCTCGACACGCGGATCGATATTGGCGAAAGTGCCGACGGCGCCGGAAATCGCGCAGGTCGCGATTTCTTCGCGGGCTTCGAGCAGGCGGGTCTTGTTGCGGTCGAATTCCGCATAGGCCTGGGCAAGCTTCACCCCGAACGTGGTCGGCTCCGCATGGATGCCGTGGCTGCGGCCGATCGTGACGGTATCCTTGTGTTCGAAGGCACGGCGCTTCAGCGCCTCGAGCAGCTTGTCGATATCGGCAAGCAGAAGGTCCGTAGCGCGTACGAGCTGCACGTTGAAGCACGTGTCGAGCACGTCGGACGACGTCATGCCCTGGTGCACGAACCGGCTGTCGGGGCCGACGAATTCTGCAAGATGGGTCAAAAAGGCGATGACGTCGTGCTTGGTGACGGCCTCGATCTCATCGATGCGCGCGACATCGAACTCGGCCTTGCCGCCCTTTTCCCAGATGGTTTCCGCTGCCGATTTGGGGATCACGCCGATTGCCGCGAGCGCATCGCAGGCATGCGCCTCGATCTCGAACCAGATGCGGAACTTGGTTTCGGGCGACCAGATGGCGACCATTTCGGGCCGGGAATAGCGGGGGATCATGGGCTTTCGGCTTTCTCAAGGAGTGTCGAGGCCGCTGTAGCAAGAAGCGGGACCAAGCTCAAGTTTTCGAACCGGCGAAAGGCGATCAGAGTGCGGTCTTGATCGGGATGGCGATCCAGCGGCCGTCCTGCCCTTCGAACCCGGCGCTCAGGACCATGATGAGTGCAACCTCGACGGTAGCACCTCCCAAGGCCGTGCCGCTGACGACGCCGGCGAGCCGGTAGCCGCCGACGCAGCCACGCGAATTCGGGATGCGCTGGTCTTCATGGACCACATCATCGGCAGGCTTTCCGTCCCGCTCCGTGAAGCGCAGGCGGAAGGAAACCGTTTTCTCGACCATGCCTTCGCAGCGCGGATCGAGCGGCTGCGGAATTTCTTCGAGCATCAGCGTATTGGGCTCTCCGACCGGCGGCAGGACGGGCACGCTGCGGTAGCGAAGCCTATGCGGATCGCTGTCAACCTCCGTGATCGGATTGAAGGCCACGAGTTCGCCCGGATGGTTTGCGAGTTCATGGGTCTCGATCACGGCTTCCGCGTCGTTCTGGACCTGCCAGCGGGCCTTGGCGATCGTTGCGCCATCCTCTTCGAGCCGGACCCGGAACGGCGTTCCCGGCAGATAGGTGTCCTTGGCGAGATCGAGCGCGTAGATATTGGCATAGGGAAAGCCGGAGCCGTCCTGGATACCGTATTCCTCGTAGGCGAAGACCTGACCGTCGGCGGAAAAACCGATCGGATGGATGCTGGCGATATCGGCGGCCGATGCGGAACCGGCAAAAAGCATCGCCGCACATGCCGGAACCGAAGATCGCAAGCTCGACATCATCTGCGCCCATCCTTTGCGGTGGTTTTGAGCCGCGCGATCTCCGCCGGGGCTCTCAGTCCCGCGATATTGTTCCGATACGCCGCGATTCCCTCGCCTTTGTAAACCGCGGAGCCTGCGACGAAGACATTCGCGCCCGCCGCGGCGACCGCGCCGATCGTCTCCGCCGTGATGCCTCCGTCCACCTCGAGCTCGATCGGCCGGGCACCGATCATCGCCTTGGCGGCGCGAATCTTCTCCAGCATCGCCGGGATGAATTTCTGGCCGCCGAAGCCCGGATTGACGCTCATGATCAGGATGAGATCGACGTCGTCCAAGACATTCTCGATCGCCGAAAGCGGCGTCGCGGGATTGAGGGTGACGCCGACTTTTTTGCCGAGCGCACGGATCGTCTGCAGCGAGCGGTGCAGATGCGGGCCCGCTTCGGCATGCACGGTAATGCCGTCGCAGCCGGCCTTCGCGAAGGCTTCGAGATAGGGATCGGCAGGCGAGATCATCAGGTGGCAGTCGAAGAAGGCCGTCGTATAGGCCCGGAGCGACTTGATGACATCCGGGCCGAAGGAGATGTTCGGCACGAAATGTCCGTCCATGACGTCGAGATGCACCCAGTCCGCGCCCGCTTCCACGGCATCGCGCACTTCCTGACCGAGTTTCGAGAAGTCGGCGGCGAGAATGGATGGGGCGATGCGGATAGGCAGGGTCATGGCTGGAAAAGTCTCCGGTTTGGTCGGCGTCTCTAGCACCCCGGCGGTGCGGGAACAATCGTCACTCGGTCGCCGGATGCGAGAGGGCAAAAGCCGATCCCCGCCATTCGAGCAGGCGGAAGGGGTTTTCCTTCAATTCGCGATGTTCGTCGAAGGCGAGCGGGCCGATGGCGGTGTTGAAGAAAGAGCCGCTGCCGATCGCGTCAGCCACAGGCCGGCCCGCGGCAGTCAGGATCGCCTGGTGCGCGAGTTGGGCTGCGGCATAGGCTTGCAGCAGGTATCCGTCGGGATCGATATTCTTTGCACGCAGGGCCGCGACCGCTGCAGAAGCCGAGGGCAGGGCCGCATAATCCGGAAGCGCGACCGCGAGCACGCCGTCGCGCAGCGGCACGGGACGGTTGGCCGCCCGCATCGCATCGCCGCCGATCAGCGTCAGGGGGACGCCCTCCGATGCCGCATCCCGGGCGATGATCGCCATGTCGTTGCGGTCGCCGCCGACGAAGACATGCGTCGCGCCTGCTCGGGCGAGCCGGCGCACCAGCGCCACCTGCTGCTCCTGGCCCGGCCGGAAAGTATCGGTAAAGACCGGGGTGATGCCGGCCGGCTCCAGGTGCTGGCGGATGGCGCTCGAAAGTTCGCGGCCGTAGATCGTGCCATCCTCGACAAGCGCGATCGGCTCCGCTTTCCATGCGCTGAGGATGACTTCGGAAAGCTTTTCCGCCTCGTCGCCGTCCACGGGGGCCATGCGGTAGAAGGGCCAGCCATTGCGCAGCACATCCTCCATCAGGATCTTGGAGCGGACGGAAATGCTGATGGCCGGAATCTGTGCAGCCTTCAACTGCGGCAGCGCCGTGGACAAGGTCTCGACGCAAAGGAAGCCGATCGCGACGGCCGCCTTTGCATCGGCGAGATTCCTGGCGACGGCGTCGCCTCCGCTTTCTTCACAGCTTTCGTCGATCTCGACCACCGTATCGCCGGCCGCCTCCGCTGCCGCGCGCGCGCCCTGAAAGACCTGGGCGCCGAGAGATGCATAAGGGCCGGAACGGGGCGCCACGACGCCGATCACCGCCGCCGATGCCGTTCCGCATGCGAGAAACGAAGCCAGCAAACCGGCGGTGATGAAACGTCGTGCTGTCATGCTTTTCCTGAAAATCTTGGCTTAGGCCACATTTAGCCCTCTTGCCGCGAGCGTCAAAGAGAATCGACTATGGGATGTAAAAAGCCGCAACCGACGTGGACATCAAGCCTCTTTGCCACCATATCTCCAATAGCAATATGGGGCTGACATGGTCCCGGATGCCCGTGACCCCCCCTTGACGAGATGCCTTTGTCGGACCAGCCTTTTCTCGATCCCGCCCTCTACCGCGACGGCATGGCGCGCTACGCGGGCCATGTTCAACTGGTGACGACGGAATTCGAGGGAGTGAGGCGCGGCGTGACCGTGACGGCGGCCTGCTCGGTGTCGGACAATCCGCCGACCCTGCTGGCCTGCCTGAACAGCAGCAACGCAAGCAACGCGATCTTCGGCAAAAGCGGGGTCTTTGCGCTGAACTCGCTCGCGGCGCATCATGAGGTCCTGGCGACGGCCTTTGCGGGCTTGAGCGGCGTGCCGGCTGATGAACGCTTTGCGCTCGGAACCTGGACGACGCTTGTAACCGGCGCGCCGGTGCTGACGGATGCGGTGGTGAGCTTCGATTGCAGACTGACCGACATCAAGCAGGTCTCGACGCATTTCGTGATGTTCGGCGAGGTGAAGGCGATACATTTCGGCGAGGCGCGCCCCTCGCTCATCTATCTGGACCGCGGTTTTCGCACATTGTAGAACGCCGTTTGAAAAGGTGTCATATGCCGGACGAAAAGACGAGCATCCCGCTGCCTAAATCGATCGACGAGACGATCGCGCTTCTGGGCGATGAGGATTATCTTGCCGGCCGGTCGCTCGCGACCGTGATTTTTCTGGCGCTGAAGATGAAGCGGCCGCTCTTCCTCGAAGGCGAGGCGGGCGTCGGCAAGACCGAAATCGCCAAGACGCTTGCCAAGGCGCTCGGCCGGCCGCTGATCCGCCTGCAGTGCTATGAAGGCCTCGATATTTCCTCCGCCGTCTACGAATGGAACTACCCGGCGCAGATGCTGGACATCCGGCTTTCGGAAGCGGCGGGTGTCAAGGACCGCAAGGCGCTGGAATCCGATCTTTTTTCCGAGCGCCACCTGATCCGCCGCCCGGTGCTGCAGGCGCTCGGAGAGAAGGGCGGCCCGGCGCCGGTCTTCCTGATCGACGAACTCGACCGCACCGACGAGGCTTTCGAAGCCTTCCTTCTGGAAGTGCTGTCGGATTTCCAGGTGACGATTCCGGAACTCGGCACCATCAAGGCCGCGGAACCGCCGATCGTCATCATCACCACCAACCGCACCCGCGAAATCCACGACGCCCTGAAACGCCGCTGTCTTTACCATTGGGTGGACTATCCGGATGCGGCGCAGGAGCTCGAAATCATCCGTCGCAAGGTACCGCAATGCGCCGAGACGCTGTCGCGGCAGGTCGTGGCCTATGTCCAGAAGCTCCGGACACTCGACCTCTTCAAGAATCCGGGCGTGGCGGAAACGATCGATTGGGCGACGGCGCTGACCGAGCTGGACCGGATCGCGCTCGATCCGGAAACGATCGCCGATACCCTCGGCACGCTCTTGAAATATCAGGACGATATCGCCCGCATCAAAGGCGGCGAGGGCGAACGGGTGCTGAACGAGGTCAAGGCGGAACTGCTGGCTACCGGGTGAGACAATGGCTGCAGGTTTTGAAGAGGACGGGATAGTTGCTCCGCCGGTTTCAGCCGGCGACGGGCGGCTTGCGGACAATCTCGTCTATTTTTCCCGCGTGCTTCGCCGCGCCGGGTTGAAGACGGGACCGGCCGCTGCGGCGGATGCGATCGCCGCCGTCGATGCGATCGGCGTCGGTTCGCGCGAGGAATTCCACGCGGCGCTCTCGGCCGTCTTCGTCAAGCGTCACGAGGATCAGCCGGTTTTCGATGAGGCTTTCCGGCTCTTCTGGCGCTCGCGCGACCTCGTCGGCAAGATGATCGCCATGATGTCGCCGAAGGCTGCCGACAACCGCGAACGGGAAAAGCAGAAGGCGGGCGCCACCCGCGTCAGCGATGCACTCACGACTGATCGGCCGGAAAATGCAAACCGCAAGACGCCGCCCGAGATCGAAGTGGATTCCCGCTTCACGACCTCCGCCAACGAGGTATTGAAGCGCATGGACTTCGCCCAGATGACGGCAGCCGAGCTGGCCCAGGCAAGGCGCGAGCTCCGGAAGCTGGCGCTGCCGCTCGATCAGGTGACCACGCGCCGTTTCCGGCCGTCGAGCCGCCCGCCGCGGATCGATCCGCGCGCCACGATGCGGCAAGCCATGCGAAGCGGCGGCGACCTCATCCTGCCGCGTTTCCGGCAGCGCAAGATGGTACCGCCGCCGCTGGTCGTGCTCGCGGACATTTCCGGCTCCATGAGCCAGTACACGCGCATCTTCCTGCATTTCCTGCATGCGCTGACGGAAAAGCGGACGCGGGTGCACACGTTCCTGTTCGGCACGCGGCTCAGCAACGTGACCCGGCAGATGCGCCGGCGCGATCCAGACGAGGCGCTGGCCGGCTGCACCGACGCCGTGCGCGACTGGTCCGGCGGGACACGGATCGGCGCGACGCTTGCCGAGTTCAATCGGCTCTGGTCGCGCCGCGTGCTGGGGCAGGGCGCCGTGGTGCTGCTGATCACCGACGGGCTGGAGCGCGAAGGCGTCGAGGAATTGGAAAAGGAAATCGACCGGCTGCACCGTTCCTGCCGGCGGCTGATCTGGTTGAACCCGCTGCTCAGGTTCGACGGCTTCGAGGCGAGAGCCCGGGGCGTGCGCGCCATGCTGCCGCATGTGGACGAATTTCGCGCCGTCCACAATCTGCGGTCGCTTGCCGATCTTGCCGTTACATTGTCGGATGATCATACAAAAGCCGCGGACCCGCGGCGATATCTGGATATAAGGAGGGTCGCATGACTGTTTCCGAAATATTGGACCCCTTGGCCACCGCCCAGAGCTGGAAGGAAGCCGGACGCGACGTGGCGATCGCCACCGTGATCGACACCTGGGGCTCGGCGCCGCGCCCGGCCGGCAGCCATCTCATCATCGACGGCGAGGGCAATTTCGAGGGTTCGGTCTCCGGTGGCTGCGTCGAAGGCGCGGTCATCACCGAAGCGCTCGACGTGATCGCGTCCGGCGCGCCCAAGATGCTGGAATTCGGCGTGGCCGACGAGACCGCCTGGCGCGTCGGCCTGTCCTGCGGCGGCCGAATCCGCGTCTATGTGGAAAGGCTCGGCTGATGCAGCTCGAAGCGCTGGTGAAATTGAACGCCGCCCGGCGCGACCGCAAGGCTGCGATCGTCGTGACCGATCTTTCCGACGACAGGGTGCAGGTCATCCTCGAAGGTGATGCGATGCCCGGCCCGCTCGGCGAAGAGGTTGCCAAGGTCTTTCGCAGCGGCAAGGCGGGCACGGCCGAGGTGGAAGGGCAATCGCTCTTCCTCAACGTGCACCTGCCGCCGCCGCGCATCGTTGTGATCGGCGCGGTCCATATCAGCCAGGCGCTGGCGCGGCTGGCGCCGGTCGCGGGTTACGACCTGACGATCATCGATCCGCGCACCGCCTTTGCGACCGAGGAGCGCTTCGAAGGGGTCGATCTCATCGCCGACTGGCCGGAGGATGTGCTGAAGGATCGGCCGCTCGATGCCTATACCGCGCTCGCCGCCGTAACCCATGATCCGAAGATCGACGATTTTCCGCTGTCGGAGGCACTCAGGACCGGCTGTTTCTATGTCGGCGCGCTCGGCAGCCGCAAGACCCATGCGAAACGTGTCGAACGCTTGAAGGAACTGGGCCGCACCGACAGCGAGATCGGCCGCATCGCCGCCCCGATCGGCCTCGACATCGGCGCCGCAAGCCCTGCCGAGATCGCGCTGGCGACACTCGCCCAGATCGTCCAGGCCTTCCGCCGGCGCGATCTGGTCGCCGCCGGGTGACAGCGATGAGATACGGAACATTTGAGCTCGGCGAAGCGGAGGGCACGGTACTGGCCCACAGCATCCGATTGCCGTCGGGCCGGGTGCCAAAGGGACAGGTGCTGTCGCAAACCGATATCGCCCGGCTGTCGGAGGAGGGCGTCGCCTCTGTGGTGGCTGTTCGGCTCGACCCCGGCGACATGCTGGAGGACGAAGCGGCGGCGACGATTGCCGGTGCGATCGCGCCCGACAATCTGCGTTTCTCCGAGGCGACGACCGGCCGGGTCAACATATACGCCAAGATCGACGGCCTTTTTGTTGCCGACAAGGCCGTGGTGGACGCGCTGAACCGCATCGATCCGGCGATCACGCTCGCCTGTCTGGCCGACCACGTCGCGGTACGCGCCGGCGACATGGTGGCGACCGTCAAGATCATTCCGCTGGCGGTCGCCGGCGACAAGGTCGCTCAAGCCGTCTCGCTTCTGTCAGAGCGGGTTGCTTTCGAGGTGAAATCCTTCCTTCCCCGTGTGGTGACGCTGGTCGCGACCGAGCTTCCGTCGCTGAAGGCTTCGGTCATGGATCGCACGGCCCGGCTTCTGGAGCAACGGCTCGCGCCTTCCGGTAGCCGGCTCATAAAAGAGATCCGTATTCCGCATTCGGCCGATTGCCTGACCGAAATTCTGCAAGAGCTTAAGCGCCAGGAAATTAATGAGCCGGCTATGATTATCGTCTTCGGGGCTTCCGCGGTGGCCGATGCGGACGATGTGATTCCCGCCGCCATCCGGCGCGCTGGCGGCGAGGTGGAGCAGGTCGGCATGCCGGTCGATCCCGGCAACCTGCTGGTGCTCGGCCGCATCGGCGACGTGCCGGTGCTCGGCGCGCCCGGCTGCGCCAGGTCTCCGAAGGAGAACGGTTTCGACTGGGTGCTGAACCGGCTGATGGCCGGCGAGACGCCGACGTCCTTCGATATCACCGGCATGGGTGTGGGCGGACTGCTGATGGAAATCCCGACCAGGCCGCGGCCGCGCGACGCGGCGGCGGAGAAGAAGGCTATATTGTCGGTTGGCGCGCTGCTGCTCGCGGCCGGCCAGGCACGGCGCATGGGCAAGGATGGGCCGCACAAGCTGCTCGCCGAATTCGAAGGCGTGCCGCTCGTGCGACGCAGTGCCGAGGTTCTGTTAGCTTCGCAGGCGTCGCCGGTCGTTGCGATCACCGGTCATCGCCGCGGGGAGATCGAAGCGTCCCTTTCAGAACTCGGTATCGGTCTGCATTTCAATCCGGACTACATCTCGGGCATGGCGAGTTCCTTGGTGGCTGGGTTTTCGGCGCCGGAATTGGCCGGGAAGGACGGGGTCCTCGTCATGCTGGCCGATATGCCCGGTGTCACGACGGAGCATGTGAACATGCTGATCGCCGCCTTCCGCGAGGCGGGCGGCGGTGTGGTGGTGCGTTCCGTATCGGAAGGCAAGCGCGGCAATCCGATCATCCTGCCGCGTGTCGCCTATGATGCCGTGCTGCGGCTCGAAGGCGATGTCGGGGCACGCGCCATCATCGAGACTTCCGGCCTGTCGGTAATCGATGTCGATATCGGCCCGGCGGCCCATCTCGATGTCGATACGCCCGAGGCGGTGACGGCTGCCGGCGGGGTTTTGAGGGGATAGCCATGGACAACGCCGGCATCGAGGAAATGTTCGAGGGGCTCGGCCCCGTTTTTATCCGCCGCATGTTCGGCGGCAAGGGCATCTATCATCAGGGCCTGATCGTCGCGATCGATCTGCGCGATGAGATCATGCTGAAGGCGGACGACGTGAGCGCGCCCGAATTCGATGCGGCCGGGGCACGTCAATGGACCTACGAGAACAGGAAGGGCACACCGGTTCCGATGCCCTACTGGTCGGTGCCGGAGGCAGCCTTCGACGATCCGGACGAGATGCGGAAATGGGTGAGGCTTGCCTTCGAAGCGGCAGTACGGGCGAACTCGAAGGCCTGATGCAGCACGAATCTTCACTG
Organism: Neorhizobium descurainiae; assembly: GCF_051400715.1. NCBI lineage: Bacteria > Pseudomonadati > Pseudomonadota > Alphaproteobacteria > Hyphomicrobiales > Rhizobiaceae > Neorhizobium > Neorhizobium descurainiae. The sequence continues at coordinate 72,348 of NZ_JBLFFK010000010.1, read as the reverse complement.
CAGTGCGAAATCTAGCGGCTTGATCCGGAAACTAAGGGAAGCTTATCATTGCTTCGTAGTGGGGACGTGGGTGTCGGTCTTTCGACCGGAGTTAGCGTCCGGGAATAAGAACAAAATCATTTCATGAAGATAGCCGCTTCGGTTTGCCGGGGCGGCTTTCGTTTTCACTTATTTCAAAAGGTGCGCGAAAGCTTTTGCCGCAAAGGCCGAAAGCGGCTGCGGCAGGTCGTTGAGATCAAACCAGCCGATTTCCGACAATTTGTCGGGTTCGGCAAGCGCCGGTTCGCCGGAAAAATCGCGCGTGATGTAGATCAATGAAATCCAGTGCTGCCGATCGGCCTCGACGATCTCCTCGACCGTGCAGAGATAGTCGACCTTGCCGATCTTGAGACCGCTTTCCTCTTCCGCCTCGCGGCGCGCCGCCTCGGAGGAAGGCTCCATCAGGTCGACCTTGCCACCGACAATGCTCCAGAACCCGGCTTCCGGCGCCTTCAGGCGGCGGCAGAGCAGAACCTTGCCGTCATCGCGCAGGATCACGAGCCCGGCGCCGACACCTGGAAAATCCATGCCGGGTTTTGCGGACATGCTTCGATCCTGGGATCAGCCCTTGGCGTTGGCGACGATCAGCATGAAAGCCGGAATGTCGTCGCCGAAGCCGACAGGGGTCGGGCCGTCGTCGTGATCGCGGTGATAACGGGCGCGACGCTCGCGAATGTCGTCGTTGGCGGGGCTCGGCCGCATGTTGCGGTTGCCGCCATTGCTCTGCGGCTTCCTGTCTGCCTTGCGCTCCGGTTTCACGTTTTCCACTCTCGACTCCACGAATGCCTCTTCGGCTTCGATCTGATTATCCTGGTTTTTCGTGTCAGCCCTGTGACCCGAATTGCCGCGCCCCGAATCACTTCGCTTGCCGCGGCCGCGCTCCTTATCACGATCGCGACCCTTGCGGCCACGCTCGGTGTCGTGGCTTTCCAGGGGCGCGGGGAGCGCAGAGAGATCGCCCGCCAGCCATTCGATCTTTTCGCCGATCAGCTTCTCGATCGCGTCGAGATACTTCGTGTCGGAACGGGTGACGATGGTGAAGGCGCGGCCCGAACGGCCAGCACGGCCCGTGCGGCCGATGCGGTGGACGTAATCTTCCGCATGGATCGGCACATCGAAATTGAAGACATGGCTGACATCCGGGATATCGAGGCCGCGCGCGGCGACGTCCGAGGCAACCAGCAACTGAATGCCGCCTTCCCTGAAGTTGGCCAGCATGGTCATGCGGGAACGCTGGTCCATGTCGCCGTGCAGGGCGCCGACCGAGAAACCGTGGCGTTCCAGCGAACGGAAGAGATCGGCGACGTCCTTCTTGCGGTTGCAGAAGATGATCGCGTTCTTGAGGTCGTCCTGCGCCTTGACGAGGTCCCGCAGCACGGCGCGCTTCTCGTAGTCCTTGTTGTGGGAGGCGACGAGGCGCTGCGTCACGGTCTTGGCGGTCGTGGAGGGCTTTGCGACCTCCACGCGCTCCGGATTCTGCAGGAAACGGTCGGCGAGCTTCTGGATTTCCGGCGGCATGGTGGCTGAGAAGAACAGCGTCTGCCGGGTGAAGGGGATCATCTTGGCGATCCGCTCGATATCCGGGATGAAGCCCATGTCGAGCATGCGGTCGGCCTCGTCGATGACGAGGATCTCGACGCCGGTCATCAGGAGCTTGCCACGCTCGCAATGGTCGAGAAGACGGCCGGGCGTTGCGATCAGCACGTCGGCGCCGCGCTCCAGCTTGCGGTCCTGATCTTCGAAGGAGACGCCGCCGATCAGCAGGGCGACGTTGAGCTTGTGGTTCTTACCGTATTTGTCGAAATTTTCGGCGACCTGGGCGGCCAGCTCGCGGGTCGGCTCCAGGATCAGCGTGCGCGGCATACGGGCGCGGGCGCGGCCCTTCTCCAGAAGCGTCAGCATGGGCAGGACGAAGGAGGCGGTCTTGCCCGTTCCGGTCTGGGCGATGCCGCAGATATCGCGGCGCTGCAGCGCATGCGGGATTGCCCCTACCTGGATTGGCGTTGGGGTCGAGTAACCCGCGTCGGCGACCGCGGAGAGGACTTTCTGGCTCAGGCCAAGATCAGCGAATGTGGTCAAAGGGGATTCTGTTTCCGTTCCGGTTCTATGCGAACACTATGCAAGTCGGCGCAGGACGGGCCGACACTGGCCGCGACATAGGACCAAAAAGCCTGAAAGTCAAGGAAAACAGGGCGATTGGGCTTAGGATTGGTGAACGAAGATCCTAAACGCGCAAGCCGGCTATCGTTCGATGGCAGGGAATTGCCCGATGAGGGGTCGATCGCCTCAGTTGAGATAGGTCGTGAGCTTCATGCCGGCATTGAGAAAATGGCTGGGATCGACGGGGTTTCCGTCGCGGCGCACTTCATAATGCACATGCGGTCCGGTGGAGCGGCCGGTGGAGCCCGCGCGGCCGATGACGTCGCCGGCGGAGACCATATCGCCTTCCTTGACGAGGATTTTCGACATATGGCCGTAGCGGGTGGTGATGCCCTGGCCATGATCGACCTCGACAAGGTTGCCATAGCCCGCCGACAAGCCTGCAATGGTCACCTTGCCGGCGCCGGTCGCCTTGACGGGCTGACCCGTCTCAGCCTGGAAATCGATGCCGGCATGCAGCGCCAGCCGGCCGAGGAAAGGATCGATGCGGTTGCCGAAGCGGCTGGTGACCTGATGGCCGGGGGCAGGGTTGCCGAAAGGAAGATCCCGAGCCGTCTCACGCACACTTTCCAGCCGGCTGAGCGCCGCATCAAGGTCGTCGAGCGAAGCGTCGAACGCGTTGGCATCGGTTTGCGGTTCCACGTAGGGGCCGCCGATGCCGTCGCTTTCGCCGGTATTCGCAGCGGAAGCCACATCGACACCGGTCCGTTTCAGGATCGCGGTGATCGCATCCGCGGTCTGTGCCGCCCCGGTCGTCAAGTCGGCGATCTTGGCGAGCTGTTGTTTTTCGATATTTTTCAGCGACAGCGTCACCTTGGAAAAGACGCGATCGGCTCGGTCGGCCATGTTTTCGCGCAGCGGCGCATAACCGAGCGCGCTCGTCGTGTCGAGTGGCGCTGCGGAACTCTTGCGGGAAAGAAGTTTTTCGATCGCGTGGATTCCCCTGCCGCCGGAAAGTGATGCCTGGCGTTCTCCGGTTACCGGTTGAAGGGCGGTTGGAGCAATTGTTTCAGGCGCCTTGAGGCCGGATTCCTCTGCCCGGTTCAGGAGTGAGCCGAGCTTGCCGTGTCGGTCGAAGAGGGCGTTCTGCTGTTCAAGGAGCTTTTCCACCTTCTGCTCGACCACCTGCTGGTCGAGAAGCTGGCGGGACGTGATGCGGTCGAGTTGGGCGCGCAGCGCCGCGATGCGGTCCTCGTAGTCGTGCTGCATGCGGGCCTGGCGCGCCATGGTCGCGCCGATCAGATCATCGCGGATGACGAGATAGGACGTGGCCGCGAGATAACCGATCGCAAAGACGCCGAAAAAACAGAAGGTGAGGGCCGCCATCCACGGCCGGACGGTCATGTGGCGGATCTTCTCGCCGCTGGCGAGGATGAGAACGTGGCGAGGCGCACGTTTCCCAAACACCCGGTTTTCGGTTCCCTTCGCCACGTGCTGCCCCCAGAGATGCGACTCCTGACGTCGCTGACCCGGCTGGATTACACACGGTTATGGTTAACCAATGCTTTATTTCATCTGCATCAGGCATTGCTGGTGGAGGTGAGCGAACGGTAGAATGAGGGCGTCAGCCCCGCCTCGGCGCGAGCGATGTCATTGAAGGGCGCCTTCAGGGAGCCGCGGAAATTGGCGCGTACGAGCTGCTGGAAGGTCGCGGCCGGATCCTTGCGCTCGCGGGCGCAGAGAAAACGGAACCATTTCGCACCGATCGCTACATGACCCTTTTCGTCGTTGTAGATGACGTCGAGAACGGCGGCGGTTTCGAGGTCGCCGCTCTCGCGCATTTTCGCCTGCAGGGACGGCGTCACGTCGAGCCCGCGTGCTTCGAGGATGAGCGGCACCACGGCGAGCCGGGCGGTGAGATCGTTGCGGGTCGAATGGGCGGCCTGCCACAATCCGTCATGGGCGGGCATGTCGCCGTAATCGGCGCCCATGTCGTTCAACCGGGCGCGGACCATGCGGAAATGCTTGGCTTCCTCGAAGGCGACCTGCATCCAGCCGTCGAAGAAGGAATTCGGCACCGGTTCGGTTGCGAAGCGGGCGACGATGTCGAGCGCCAGATCGACGGCATTGAGCTCGATATGGGCGATCGCATGCAGTGTCGCGATGCGGCCGTTGACCGTGTGGAGCGAACGCTTCTCGACCGCCTTCGGCGGCACGAGTTCCGGCTTTTCCGGCCGGCCGGGCCGTTCGGGCAGCGGCTGATCGAGCGGCGAGCGCAGCGACAGCCGGCGTTCGAACCAGCGGGCGGCGGTCTCCTGCGCCAGCCGCGTCTTGATGTCGAGATCGGCCGAAAGAATCGCCGTCGTTGCGCCGCCCCTCAATGAGGTGATCGAAAATTCGTCCGGCATCGGAATATCCTGCCCCGTTCACAGCGTCTTGAGGCTTTCCAGCACCTCTTCGGCATGGCCTGCGACCTTCACCTTCGGCCAGATCCTGGCAATTTTCCCGTCTTTGCCGATCAGGAAGGTCGTGCGCTCCACACCCATATAGGTGCGCCCATACATCGTCTTCTCCTTCCAGACGCCGTAAAGATTGGCAAGGGCCGTGTCCTCGTCGGAGGCGAGGATGATCGAAAGCGCGTGTTTTTTGGCGAACCTGTCGTGCTTCCTGACCGTGTCGGGGGAGACGCCGATGACGGCGGCACCCGCCCTTTCGAATTCCGGGAGGAGGCCGGTAAAGGCGATGGCCTCCTTGGTGCAGGCCTCGGTATCGTCCTTGGGATAGAAATAGAGCACGACCGGTTTGCCGGAAAATTGTTTCAAGGACACGCTGCCGCCGCCGTCGCGGGGAAGTTCGAAGCCCGGAGCGGGATCGCCGATCGCCAAATGGGACATGGATTTCCTTTCTTTTGCCGGTATCTTGAGTGATTGTCGCCGCAATCGGTATATACTGGCCCCGGCGACGTCCAGATCACTCCCGAATATGGAAAGATAGTTTCAACCTGATGGCGGAAATTCGCGGAGAAAGGGTCAGTTTCAGCCGGAAGGACATTGTTCCGCTGCACGAACTTCCCTCTGCAAAAGCGGAAGATCCGATCATCGTCCATTGCCCGCCGCCGAGCTCGCGGGTGAAGCGATTCGGCAAGACGGCCGTGCTGTTCGTCATGCTGGTGGTCCTCGCCATCGGCAGTGCCGTCTTCGCCATCGAAAGCGGCGTGGCCGACGGAACGCTTTCCGCGCGCGCCCAGAGCGCGCTCAACGATGCGATCGGCCCGCGATATGTCGCATCGGTCGGCTCGACCGCGATCCGTTTCGATTCGGGTTTCCGCCTCGCATTGGAGGCCCGCGACGTCGATATCGTCGAGCAGGCGACCGGCCAACATCTAAGCCGTACCGGCGCCATGCGCATGGCCATCGATCCCCTGGCGCTTCTGGCCGGCCGCATATCGATCAAGCACATGGAGGCCGAGCATATCCGGCTCGATACGGCACAGCTCCCCTCCGGCGATCCGCTGCCGCTGTCGGAGGTCCGCATCGATGCCATGCCCGCGCTGCTGGAACAGGCATTCCAGCGTCTCGACGAGGCGCGAGGCCTCATCGAACGGACCGGCACGGGTTCGGTCAGCATTTCAGGCATCGAAATCCTGCTGCCGACGGCACCCGGGCGCACGCCGATCACCCTGGTCGTAGACGATCTCGAACTTACCCGCAGCGTCGAAGGCGAGGTGGAGATCAACGGAGCGGTCAGCCTGAACGGCCGCAAAGCCGTGCTGACGGCGGCATCGAAGACCGTGGAAGGCGTCTCGACATCGCTGTCGGCGAAGCTCACCGGCCTGGAGGTCACCCCGTTTCTGTTGCAGCGCACGGAAGACGGCGCGCCGCGCGAAGGGATCGAAGGCTCGCTCGACCTCGACCTCGCCGCCGTCCGCGCCCGCGAGACGACGAAGCCCGCGATCACCGCGACGCTCCGCCAGTCTCCCGGTCACTTCTATTTCGACGGGCTCCAGCAGATATTTACCGGTGCCGAGATCAACCTTTCCTATGATTTCGCGAAGAACTCGATCGAGCTCCTGCAATCGGAGGCACGCTTCGGGCCAACCGTCCTGCCGTTCACCGGCGCGGTCATCGATCTCAGCAGGCTCGATCCGAACGACACGCGGCTCGGTTTCGGCCTCGATCTCCTGATCAGCGGCGGCACGGCCACGGGCGCCACGGAAAGCGAGCAGCCCGCACGGTTCGATCTCAAGGCGACCGGCCGTTATCTTTCGGTCGAGCGCGAGCTGCAATTCGATGAAATGGGTGTGTCCAGCCCTCTTGGGAGAATGGCCGGATCGCTGAAGGTCCGTTTCGGCAGCGAGTCGCCCGAGATCAGCTTCGGCGCGCAATTGCCGCATATGGAGGTGACCGGCGTCAAGCAGCTCTGGCCGTTCTGGATGGCGCGCAAGCCGCGTGAATGGGTCATGGACAACATGTTCGGCGGCACCGTGACCAACGGCTCCATCGCGGTCTTCATTCCGGCAGGCCGGATGAAGGGTCCGGGCATTCCGCTGGAGCTCGACGGGAACGAGCTGCAGATCGGCTTCGACCTCGCGAACGCGCGGATCAACCTTCCCGGCGACATTCCTCCGCTTCGCGACATCAATGGCCGCTTCGTGCTGAACGGACAGCTGCTTCAGGTCGATATCGCCCGCGCCGCCTCCTTCTTCCCATCCGGCCGGTTCGTTGCGGTGGAGGGCGGCCGTTTTTCCATTCCCTCGACCTATGCCAAGCCCCTGATGGCGGACCTTGCGCTGAAACTGGCAGGACCCGCGGACGCAGTGACGGAACTGGTGAATTTCCGGCCGATCAACGCGCTCAAGGGAACCGAGTTCAAGCCGGACGATTTTTCGGGAAATGCGCGCATCGACCTTACCGCACGCATGGGCCTGATCAATGCCCATAATCCGCCGAAGCCGACCTGGAACGCCCATGTCGAACTCGACGACGTCAACCTTCGTCCGGAATTCTCCGGCCACAAGGTCAGCGCGCTGGACGGCACGCTGGATATCGACACCCAGACGGCCAGGCTCATGGCCAAGGGCAGGATCGACGATGTTCCGGCCGATATCACCCTGGTCGAGCCGGTCGATGCCGCATCCACGACCAAGCGCGAGCGGATCATCAAAGCGGTCCTCAACAACGATCAGCGCGAAAAGCTGGCGCCCGGCCTTTCTGAGATGATTGACGGAACGGTGACGGCGCAGCTGACGCGCCTTGACGAAAACCGGCAGGCGGTTTCGCTCGACCTGAGCCGAGCGGCGCTTTCCGTGCCGTGGCTCGGCTGGACCAAGGGGAGCGGCATTCCGGCCAAGGCGCAGTTCGAGCTTTCGGAGGACGGCGCACGGAGCGATATCCGCAATTTCGAACTGTCGGGCGACGGTTTCGGGGCAAAAGGCAGCCTGTCGCTCAACGGCGATGAATTGACATCCGCCGAATTCTCCAATGTGCAGCTTTCGCCGGCCGACAACTATGCCCTTGCCGTCAAGCGCGCCAAAGGCAGTTTCGCCATCTCGATCACCGGCTCGGTGATGGATATGCGGCCGATCATCACCAGGCTGAGGGCAGACGAAAAAGGCGGAAGCGGAGGCAGGGGCAGCGACGACGCAGCCGACGCGAGCGTGCGCGCCAAGCTCGATCGCATGATTGGCTTCAACGATCAGGCGCTCTCGAATGTCTCGCTGCTGTTTTCCAGCCGCAACGGCGATATCGCGACCGCCGATTTCTCCGGTGTGACGGATAGCGGGCAGGCGGTCGTCAGTCAGATGAACCGCGGCGATACGATCTCGATCACCAGCGGTGATGCAGGGGCGGTGATCCGCTTCGCGGACCTCTACGACAACATGCGGGGCGGGCTCCTGAACCTGAGGCTCAAGGCGCAAGGCGACGCCTGGGCGGGTTCCGTCGATCTCCGCAGTTTTTCGCTCGTCAACGAACAGAAGCTTCAATCGCTGGTCTCGACGCCGGACCAGGCGGGGCGCAGCCTGAGTTCGGCGACGAAACGGAATATCGACGTCACCTCCGCCAAATTCCAGCGCGGCTTCGCGAGCCTTTTCTACCGCGGCGGAAGCCTTGCCGTGGAGAACGGCGTGGTGCGCGGCGAGCAGATCGGCGCCACATTCCAGGGCCTGGTGCGGGACAGCAAGGGCAACATGAACATGACCGGGACCTTCATGCCGGCTTACGGGCTGAACCGCCTCTTCGGGGAACTGCCGCTGATCGGCGCCATTCTCGGCAATGGGCGCGACCGCGGCCTGCTCGGCATCACCTTCAAGCTGGAAGGCGCCTTCGACAAGCCGAGATTGACCGTCAACCCGCTGTCGCTGATTGCGCCCGGCATCTTCCGGCAGATCTTCGAATTCCAATAAAATGGGCCGCTTTCGCGGCCCATTTTACAATCTTTCCGGTGTGCCTTCGGATCAGACCGGGCGCACCAGGATATGCTTCTTCTTGCCGAGCGAAAGCTTGATGACGCCCTCGTTCGTGACTTCGCCGGATCCGATCACTTTTCGCTCGTCGCTCACCGGCTGGTCGTTGATGCGCACCGCGCCGCCCTGCACATGGCGGCGGGCTTCGCCGTTCGACCCGGCAAGTCCGGCCCGGACCATGAGCGACAGGAGGCCGGTGCCGGCATCGAGTTCGGCGGCGGGCACCTCGACCGATGGCAGATTTTCGGCAAGTCCGCCTTCCTCGAATGTGGTCCGTGCCGTTTCCGCAGCCGCTTCCGCCGCCTCGCGGCCATGCACGATGGCGGTTGCCTCGGTGGCAAGGATCTTCTTCGCCTCGTTGATCTCCGAACCTCCGAGCGCGCCGAGACGGGCGATTTCGTCAAGCGGCAGGCGCGTGAAGATTTTCAGGAAGCGGGTGACATCCGCATCCTCGGTGTTGCGCCAATACTGCCAGAAATCATAGGGGCTGAAGAGATCGCCGTTCAGCCAGACGGCGCCTGATGCCGACTTGCCCATTTTCTCGCCCGAGGATTTCGTCAGGAGCGGCGTCGTGACGGCGTAGAGCTGCGGACCGCCCATGCGATGGGAAAGATCGACGCCGTTGATGATATTGCCCCACTGATCCGATCCGCCCATCTGCAGCACCGTGCCGTAGCGCCGGTTGAGCTCGGTGAAATCGTAACCCTGCATGATCATGTAGTTGAATTCGAGGAAGGACAGCGACTGTTCGCGATCGAGCCTCAGCTTGACGCTGTCGAAGGAGAGCATGCGGTTGACCGAGAAGTGGCGGCCCACGTCGCGCAGGAATTCGACATACTTCAGCTCCATCAGCCAGTCGGCATTGTTGACCATGATGGCCGGATTAGAGCCGTCGTAGCGGAGAATGTTGGAATAGACCTTCTTGATGCTTTCGATATTCGCCGCGATCTTCTCGGGCGTCAGGAGCTGGCGCTGCTCGTCACGGAAGGACGGATCGCCGACCATGGACGTGCCTCCGCCCATAAGACTGATTGCCTGATGGCCGGTCTCCTGCAGCCAGTACAGCATCGTCACGGTGATGAGATTGCCGATATGGATCGATGTCGCCGTCGCATCATAGCCGACATAGCCGCTGATGCGGCCCGTTGCGGCAAGCTTGTCCAGACCTTCGGGATCGGAGATCTGGTGGATGAAGCCTCGCTCGTCGAGCGTGCGAAGGAAATCGGACTTGAACCTGGACATTATCATTCTCTGGCAGGATTTGGTTTCTGGCGTGTGGGCGCGCCTCTAGCACTGTTTTTGCTCCTAATCACTTCAAAAGTGATGTTGAAGGCGATCAACGCTCCGAATGAATGGCCGCAGATGCGAGAATATCGGTTGGCCGCAATCCGCCCAGACGCGGATGCGCCATTTTCGACAGTGTCGATATTCAGGCATTAACGATTTCTTGTTCATGCGCTTCTAACATTCGGTCTGGACGAACCAGGGTGGCGTGCAGGATTCCTGCACCGGTGGGTGATGAACGGGGCGGCCTTTTTCCTGGCGGTGAATTTCATCATCGCCATTTCCTTTTCGCTGGTCTTTGCGGTGGTCTCGACCCGCAGCCGTTCGCGGAGCGCCGCCCTCTGGTTTGCGGCAGGTTTTGCCGTCGCCTCGCTTTCGGCACTCTGCGAACTGCTGGTCGCCTATACGGACCTCGCCAAGTTCTGGGCGATCGGGGCTTTTGCTACCGTGCTTGCCGGCATGATCCTGCTCAGGGGCGGCGTCGGCGAGCTTTACGGGCGCAAGATCGACCCGCGGAAGGCGGTCTGTTTCCTGTTGGCCGGCGTCTTTCTCGATCTGCTGATCTACGACCTGCCGCGCGGCACCGCCCTGCACGCCTTCTCCTATCAGACGCCTTTCGCGTTCGTTATCCTGACGAGCGCCGCTGCCGTCTTTTCGTCCACGCGCCGGCTGGCGATCGACCGGGCGCTCGGCGGCCTGCTTCTGGTCACCGGCCTGCATTTCTTCGCCAAGGCCTGTCTTGCGGTCGTTGCAGGGGCCGGGACGACCGCCAAGGATTATATCCACACGAATTATGCACTGATCTCGCAAAGCTCGACCGCCGTACTCATGGTTGCGGTGGGATTGACGCTGCTGTCCGTGCTCGTTCTGGAGATCATGGCGGACGAGCGCAGCAATTCGGAAAAGGACTCCCTTTCCGGCCTCGCCAATCGTCGCGGTTTCGAGAACGGCGTAAAGGCGGCGCTCACGCTCGCTCCCAACGACCGGCACGCGCTGATCCTTTGCGATCTCGACCATTTCAAGAGGATCAACGATACCTATGGCCATCATGGAGGCGATCTGGTCATTCAGGCCTTCGGCGATCTCCTGCAGGCGAGCGCCGCCAAGAGCTCCGTGGTCGGCCGTATCGGCGGCGAGGAATTCGCGGTCTTCATGCCGAACACGACGTTGGAGATATCGGCGCTGTTCGCTCAGGCATTGAGAGGCGGGGCAATGGGGATCGCGGTGAGCGCGCTTCCGTCCTCCGTTACCGTGACGGCGAGTTTCGGCGTGGCGGAACTTGCTCCAGGGGAGGATCTCGCCGCTGCCATGCGCGACGCCGATGCCGCGCTCTACGAGGCCAAGCGCTCCGGCCGCAACTGCGTCAGGCAGGCGCGCCGGCAAGAGGCGCCGGAGCCCGCAACGATCAAGGTCATGCAATGAAAACGGCCGCGGAAAGCGGCCGTTCGGTGGTCATCTTTTCGTATCTTGCTCAGCGAATGCGCTTGGCGGCCGGTTCCGGCACCAGTTCGCCGTTCAGGCGACGGTCGAGATAATCCTCGCATTCGGCCATCAGCGTTTCCACATGGCCGTTGAAGAAGTGGTTGGCGCCTTCGACCATGCGGTGGGTGATCAGGATGCCTTTCTGCGTCTTCAGCTTTTCGACGAGGGCATTGACGTCCTTTTCCGGTGCGACCTTGTCGGCATCCCCGTTGATGATGAGGCCCGAAGACGGGCAGGGGGCGAGGAAGGAGAAGTCGTAGATGTTCGGTTGCGGCGCGATCGACATGAAACCCTCGATCTCCGGGCGGCGCATCAGAAGCTGCATGCCGATCCAGGCGCCGAAGGAATAGCCCGCGACCCAGCAGCTCTTGGAATCGGGATGCAGGCTCTGCACCCAGTCGAGCGCGGAGGCGGCATCCGACAATTCTCCCGCGCCATGGTCGAATTCGCCCTGGCTGCGTCCGATGCCGCGGAAATTGAACCGGAGCGTCGTGAAGCCGCGCTTCTGGAACATGTAGAAGAGCTGGTAGACGATCTGGTTGTTCATCGTTCCGCCGAATTGCGGATGCGGATGCAGGATGATGGCGATCGGCGCGCTTTTTTCCTTGGATGGCTGGTAACGACCTTCCAGGCGGCCGGCGGGGCCGTTGAAAATGACTTCGGGCATCTGTACTCCGGTCAACGTGCTCAGGTTCCAAACCGGTCGATTGCGTCGAGTTTGACTTGACGAAGCCGCTCAGCTTTTCTAAAACACAGTTTAGAACCATTCGAAATTTTGGGCGCTCTTCAAGTGGTGCCCGATGCGATGTCTCATAAGGCAAGGCTCAAGGAAATTTCAAGGAAAATGCGGGCCTCCCGCCTGCCGGCATGTAATTCGACTGCTATCTAGGAACGGAACTCGAACAGGCAATGGCGATCGACCGTATATATCTGGATTGGAACGCGACCGCGCCCTTGGCTGCGCCGGCACGTGCTGCCATGCTGGATGCGCTTGAGCTGCCGGGCAACGCCTCGTCCGTCCATGGTGAAGGCAGAGCGGCCCGCGCCGCCGTCGACAGGGCCCGCCGGCAGGTGGCCGCGCTCGTCGGGGCCGAACCGGCCCATGTGACGTTCACGAGCGGCGCGACGGAAGCGGCCAACCATGTGCTGACGCCCGAGTTCCGCATGGGCCGGGCGCCGCTGACGGTCGGCCGGCTTTACGTCTCGGCGATCGAGCATCCGGCAATCCGCGAAGGCGGCCGTTTCGATAAGGCTGACGTAACGGAAGTTCCTGTCACCCGCAATGGGATCATCGATCTGCAAGCGCTTGAAAACCTGCTTTCCAGCCATGACCGCGATGCCGGACTTCCGATGGTCGCCGTCATGCTGGTCAACAACGAGACGGGCATTATCCAGCCCGTGACAGAGGCCGCCGCAATCGCCCATGCCCATGGCGGCCTGATGGTGGTGGATGCCGTGCAGGCAGCGGGCCGTCTTCCGGTCCACATCAATGCGCTCGATGCGGATTTCCTGATTCTCTCGTCCCACAAGATCGGCGGGCCGAAGGGCGTCGGCGCGCTCGTCTCTCGCGGGGAAGTATTGATGCCGAAGCCGCTGATCCGTGGCGGCGGGCAGGAAAAGGGACATCGCTCCGGCACCGAGAATTTCCATGCCGTGGTCGGCTTCGGCGCAGCGGCGGAAGCGGCGCTTGAGGGCCTTGAGGAACGCAATGCCGCCATCGGGGCGCTACGCGACCGGTTGGAAGAAGGCATGTGCCAGGTTGCGCCGGATGTCGTCATTCATGGCACGGCAGCCCCGCGCGTGGCGAATACCTGCTTCTTCACTTTGCCGGGTCTGAAGTCGGAAACCGGACAGATCGCTTTCGATCTGGAGGGCGTCGCGCTGTCGGCCGGTTCCGCCTGCTCCTCGGGAAAGGTCGGCGAAAGCCATGTTTTGACCGCCATGGGGCACGACCCGAAGCTCGGAGCGCTTCGGATTTCGCTCGGTCCCGACACGACGGAAGAGGATATTTCGCGGGCGCTCGCCGCGTTCGCCAAGGTCGCCCAACGCCGAAGACCGGCGGGCGAGGCCGCATGAGCGGCGTCGAAATTGCGAAAGCGCAAATTTCCGCTTGCCAAAAGGTGTGAAAACCGCCTTCTGGCGCCTACATAAGGGAGGCAGTTGTCCCCCCGGATTGATGACAAGAATTGCCGGAATTTGAACCGGCAAGATTTGGAGAATGAGCATGCCTGCTGTCCAGGAAACAGTCGATCAGGTCCGCCGGATCGATATCGACCAGTACAAATACGGTTTCGAAACCGTCATCGAAGTGGACAAGGCCCCTAAGGGTCTCTCGGAAGAGATCATTCGCTTCATTTCGGATAAGAAGCAGGAGCCGGAATGGATGCTGGAGTGGCGCCTCGAGGCCTATCGCCGTTGGCTGACGATGGAAGAGCCGACCTGGGCGCGCGTCGACTATCCGAAGATCGACTTCAACGACCTTTATTATTATGCCGCTCCGAAGAAGCTCGGCGGCCCGAAATCGCTCGACGAGGTCGATCCGGAGCTTCTGAAGACCTATGAGAAGCTCGGCATTCCGCTGAAGGAGCAGGAAATCCTGGCCGGCGTGCAGAAGTCGAGGGTCGCCGTGGATGCGGTCTTCGATTCGGTCTCGGTCGTGACGACCTTCAAGGAAGAGCTGAAGAAGGCCGGCGTGATCTTCATGTCGATCTCGGAAGCCATCCGCGAGCATCCGGAACTCGTGAAGAAATATCTCGGCTCGGTCGTGCCCGCTTCCGACAATTTCTATGCGACGCTGAACTCGGCCGTCTTCACCGACGGCTCCTTCGTCTTCGTGCCGAAGGGGGTCAGATGCCCGATGGAGCTTTCCACCTATTTCCGCATCAACGAGAAGAACACGGGCCAGTTCGAGCGCACGCTGATCATCGCCGAAGAGGGAGCTTACGTCTCCTATCTCGAGGGCTGCACGGCGCCCCAGCGCGACGAAAACCAGCTTCATGCGGCGGTCGTCGAGCTCGTGGCGCTCGACGACGCCGAGATCAAGTATTCGACCGTTCAGAACTGGTTCCCGGGCGATGCCCAGGGCAAGGGCGGTATCTACAATTTCGTCACCAAGCGTGGCGATTGCCGCGGCGCCCGTTCCAAGATTTCCTGGACCCAGGTGGAGACCGGTTCGGCGATCACCTGGAAATATCCGAGCTGCATTCTGCGCGGTGACGAAAGCCGCGGGGAGTTCTATTCGATCGCCGTGTCGAACGGCCACCAGCAGATCGATTCGGGCACCAAGATGATCCATCTCGGCAAGAACACGTCGAGCCGCATCATCTCCAAGGGCATTTCCGCCGGTAAGTCGAACAACACCTATCGCGGCCAGGTATCGATAAATCGTCGCGCCGAGAACGCCCGCAACTTCACGAACTGCGATTCGCTTCTGATCGGCGACAAGTGCGGCGCCCATACGGTGCCCTACATCGACGTGAAGAACGCTTCCGCGCAGGTGGAGCACGAGGCGACCACCTCGAAGATTTCCGACGACCAGAAGTTCTACGTCATGCAGCGCGGCATTCCGGAGGAGGAAGCGATCGCTCTCATCGTCAACGGCTTCGTCAAGGAAGTCATTCAGGAACTGCCGATGGAGTTCGCCGTGGAAGCCCAGAAGCTGATCGGCATCTCGCTCGAAGGCTCCGTGGGCTGATGGCCCGCTGTCTGAATATCGCGCTCTGACGCGTCACCGAATAAATCCGGAAGGATAAGAATTATGCTTGAGATCAAGAACCTGCACGCACGCATCGCCGAAGACGGCACCGAGATCATCCGCGGCCTGGACCTCACCGTGAAGCCCGGCGAGATCGCCGCCATTATGGGCCCGAACGGTTCCGGCAAGTCCACGCTTTCCTACATCCTCTCCGGCCGCGAGGATTACGAAGTCACCGAAGGCGACATCCTCTACAACGGCGAGAGCATTCTGGAACTCGATCCGGCCGAGCGCGCCGCCAAGGGCATTTTCCTCGCTTTCCAGTATCCGGTCGAAATCCCGGGCGTCGCCACCATGCAGTTCCTCAAGGTTGCGATGAACGAGCAGCGCAAGGCGCGCGGCGAGGCGGAACTGACGACGCCGGACTTCATCCGCCGCGTCAAGGACGCCGCCGAGAAGCTGAAGATCGACCAAGCCATGCTGCGCCGTCCGCTGAACGTCGGGTTCTCCGGCGGCGAGAAGAAACGCGCGGAAATCCTGCAGATGGCGCTCCTGGAGCCCAAGCTTTGCGTGCTCGACGAGACTGATTCCGGTCTCGACATCGACGCGCTGAAGATCGTCGCCGACGGCGTCAACGCGCTGAAGTCGCCGGACCGCGCCACGATCGTCATCACCCACTATCAGCGCCTGCTCGACTATATCGTGCCGGACAGCGTGCACGTCCTCTACAAGGGCCGGATCATCCGCTCCGGCGACAAGGCGCTGGCGCTTGAACTGGAGGAGAACGGCTATGCTGACATCATCGGGGAAGCGGCGTAAGCGCTGAGGAAGGATGTTGTCATGAACATGCAGACGACAATGCGTCTTACGGCTGCCGAAACCGCTTTGGTCGAGGCCTTCGGTGCCCAGTTCGGCGAACTGCCGGGCGACGGCGCGGTAGCGGGCAAGCGCGACCGGCTTCTGGACGATTTGAAGAAGGCCGGCCTTCCGACCCGCCGCATCGAGGCTTGGCACTACACGGACCTCAAGAACCTGCTGCGCACCGTTCCGGATCCGGCCTCGGTATCGGCGCTCGATCCCATCGCGCCGGTCGTAGAGGGTTCGAAGGTTCTTTCTGTCCTGCAGGGCGAAGTCGCTGCCAAGCCTTCGATCGAAGGCTTGGATGTCGCGGCCTTCAGGGAAAGGCTCGCCGACGGTTCGGCCGCTGCCGGCCTGACGGCGCTCGACAGGGACGATGCGATCGGCCGCATCAACGGCAGCTTCGTGCGTGACGGCTTTGCGATCACGGTTCCCGCCAATACGGAACTGGAAGAGCCGCTGGAACTGCAGGCGCTGCATGCGGCCGGCCAGATCCATACGCGCTTTCCGGTCTCCTTCGGAGCCTCCTCAAAGGCGACGATCATCGAGCGTCACCGTGCCGTGACCGAAGGCGCCGCGCTTGTGTCCTCGATCAGCGACATCGCGCTGGAAGACGGTGCGGAAGTCACCTGGATCATCCTGCAGCAGCAGGGCGCGGCCGACACCCATCTTGGCCAGATCCGCGTCGAGCTTGGCGCAAACGCAAAGCTCAGGCTCTTTGTCGTCAATGCCGGCGGCAAGCTGGTGCGCCAGGAGTTGCGCATCAACGTGGAAGGCGAGGGTGCCGAACTGACGCTGCGCGGCGTCAACCTGCTCGGCGGCGAAAGCCATACGGACCTCACCTTGGTGCTTGGGCACAACGTGCCGCATACCAATTCGACGGAGATCGTTCGCAACGTCGTGTTCGACAAGGCCAGCGGCGTCTTCCAAGGGATGATCCGGGTCGCACCCGATGCCCAGAAGACCGATGCGAAGATGTCGTGCAACACGCTGCTGCTCACCGATGACGGGGATTTCTCGGCGAAGCCGGAGCTCGAAATCTTCGCCGACGACGTGGTCTGCGGCCACGGTGCGACGGTCACCGATATCGATCGCAACCATCTCTTCTACATGATGGCGCGCGGCGTTCCGGAGAACAAGGCGCGTGCGATGCTTGTCAACGCCTTCGTGGCGGAGATCGTCGAGGAACTCGAGGACGAAAAGCTGGTCGAGGCGCTGGAAGGCGTCATCTCGGCTTGGCTTGAAAGGCATGCCTGATCATGGACCAGAGTACTCCAGCGATGACCTATGACGTGGAAGCCATTCGGCGGGATTTTCCGATCCTGTCGATCATGGTGCATGGCAAGCCGCTGGTGTACCTGGACAACGGCGCCTCGGCGCAGAAGCCGCAGGTGGTGATCGACGCGATCAGCCACGCCTATTCGAGCGAATATGCGAACGTGCATCGCGGCCTGCATTTCCTGTCGAATGCCGCGACCGAGGCCTACGAAGCGGCCCGCGAAAAGGTGCGCCGCTTCCTGAATGCCGGCTCGGTGGACGAGATCGTCTTCACCAAGAACTCCACGGAAGCGATCAATACGGTTGCCTATGGCTGGGGCATGCCGAAGATCGGCGAAGGCGACGAAATCGTCGTGACGATCATGGAGCATCACTCCAACATCGTGCCCTGGCATTTCATCCGTGAGCGGCAGGGGGCGAAGCTCGTCTGGGTGCCAGTCGACGACGAAGGCGCCTTCCATATCGAGGATTTCGAGAAATCCCTGACCGAGAAGACGAAGCTCGTCGCGGTCACCCATATGTCGAATGCGCTCGGCACGATCGTCCCGGTGAAGGAGGTCTGCCGTATCGCGCATGAGCGCGGCATTCCGGTTCTGATCGACGGCAGCCAGGGCGCCGTACACATGCCGGTGGACGTCCGCGACATCGATTGCGACTGGTACGTCATGACCGGCCACAAGCTCTACGGCCCTTCGGGCATCGGCGTGCTGTACGGCAAGATGGATCGCCTCAAGGAGATGCGGCCGTTCCAGGGCGGCGGCGAGATGATCTTCGAGGTGACCGAGGACAACGTCACCTACAACGATCCGCCGCATCGTTTCGAAGCCGGCACGCCGCCGATCGTGCAGGCGATCGGGCTGGGCTATGCCTTGGACTACATGGACGAGATCGGCCGGGCGGCGATCGCCCGCCATGAGGCCGACCTCGCGGCCTATGCGGCCGAGCGTCTCAGGGCGATCAATTCGCTGCGCATCATCGGTAATGCGCCCGGCAAGGGCGGCATCTTCTCCTTCGAACTCGCCGGCATCCATGCCCATGACGTTTCGATGGTGATCGACCGCAAGGGGGTCGCGGTTCGCGCCGGCACGCATTGCGCCATGCCGCTCTTGAAACGCTTCGGCGTGACCTCCACATGCCGGGCATCCTTCGGCATGTACAATACCCGCGCCGAAGTGGACGCGCTTGCCGATGCGCTGGAATATGCGCGCAATTTCTTTGCCTGAGGAAGCTTGTGATGGCTGTCGACGAAACGGAACCGAAGTGGGACGCCCGCGAAGGGATCATCCAATCCGCCATTCCGGCCGACGAGCTGGCGCGGCTTTCCGACGATATCGTCGCCGCGTTGAAGACGGTCTATGACCCGGAAATCCCGGCGGATATTTTCGAACTCGGTCTCGTCTACAAGATCGACATCGAAGATGACCGCATGGTCAAGATCGTCATGACGCTGACCGCGCCGGGTTGCCCCGTCGCCGGGGAAATGCCGGGTTGGGTTGAAAACGCCGTCGGCGCCGTCGAAGGTGTTTCCGGCGTCGAGGTCGAGATGACGTTCGACCCGCCGTGGACCCCTGACCGCATGTCGGAAGAGGCCCAGGTCGCCGTCGGCTGGTACTAGTTGGTATTGATCCGTTTACGGACGGATACTACATTGATTCCGATAACACCGGGCCTTGAACCCGGCTGTGGAAGGAGAATGAGCCCATGGGCTTCGCAATTATGACGATGACCGATGCTGCGGCGACGCGCGTCAAGCAGATCGTGGCCAGTTCCGGGCCGGACGCCAAGGGCCTTCGTGTCGGGATCAAGAAGGGCGGCTGCGCCGGTATGGAATATACGGTCGATCTCGTCACCGAACCCAATGCCAAGGACGACCTGGTCGAGTTTAACGGTGCCAAGGTCTGGGTCGAGCCCTCGGCGGTTCTCTACCTTCTCGGCACGCAGATGGATTTCGAAGTCACGCAGATGCGATCCGGCTTCACCTTCGTCAATCCGAACCAGACATCCGCCTGCGGTTGCGGCGAATCGGTCGAACTGAAGCCCGCGGACCTCGCCGCACTTGCCAAACAGCGGGAAGCGGAAGTCCGCGTCTGACATCGACTATGGTCGTCATCCTCAGGCTTGTCCCGAGGATCTAAGCCATTCAACATATTAGGCCGTTGCAGATCCTCGGGACAAGCCCGAGGATGACGTGCCAAAATGTCAGCCTCTCGTCCCGCTTGCTTACTCACTCATGCCGCAGCGCTTCGATCGGGTTGAGCTGCGCTGCCCGGCGGGCCGGGAAATACCCGAAGACCATGCCGATCGCTGCTGAAAAAGCGAAGGCCAGCAGGATGATCGTCGGGCTCGCCACGAAGGGCACTTGCAGGTAGCTGACCACGCCGAATGCGAGCGTAAGCCCCGCGATGATGCCGGTCACGCCGCCGAAGATCGACAGCATCACGGCCTCGACGAGGAACTGGGTGAGCACCTGGCGTTCCAGCGCGCCGATCGCCAGCCTAATGCCGATCTCGCGCGTACGTTCGGTCACCGATACGAGCATGATGTTCATGATGCCTATGCCGCCGACGAGCAGGCTGACGGCGGCGACCGCGCCGAGCAGGCCGGTAAGCAGAACGGTAGTGCCGGTCATCGCGGCAGCGATCTGCGACATGTCGTTGACCGAGAAATCGTCCTCGCGGCCGATCGCTATGCGACGGCGCTCGCGCAGCAGGCTTTCGACATCGGATTGAACCTTGGCCGTCGCCACGCCATCCTGTGCCGAAAGAATGATGCTGCTGATCGTCGTCGTGCCGCCGATCCGCCGCTGGTGCAGTTTCAGCGGCATGATGACCGTGTCGTCCTGGTCGTCCCCCATACCGGACTGGCCCTTGACGGCGAGCACGCCGACGACCGGACAGGCGACATTGCTGACGCGGATGTTCTGGCCGACCGGATTGGCGGAGCCGAAGAGTTCCCGGCGCACGGTTTCACCGATGACGCAGGCGGCCTGGCTGCCGCGATCCTCGTTCGGCAGGAAGCTGCGGCCGAGCGACAGGTCCCAGTCCTGGGCGATCAGATAGTCGTTGGTCGTGCCGATCACGCTGGTGGAATGGTTGGCGCCGCCGGCGATGACGGTCGCCGTGCCGCGATTCACCGGGGCCACGGCCCGGAGGCCGCTCACCTGTTCCTGGATCGCCAGGATATCCTTGTCGTTGAAGCGCTTCGCCTCG
Source organism: Neorhizobium descurainiae (assembly GCF_051400715.1). Lineage (NCBI taxonomy): Bacteria > Pseudomonadati > Pseudomonadota > Alphaproteobacteria > Hyphomicrobiales > Rhizobiaceae > Neorhizobium > Neorhizobium descurainiae. The sequence continues at coordinate 51,941 of NZ_JBLFFK010000010.1, read as the reverse complement.
GTGCTCGCCCGTCCGGGACCCCACTGGCCGGGGCGCACGAAAAGCGTGTTGGTGCCGAGCCGCGAGAGCTCCGCCTGGACGCGGGCCGTCGTGCCGTTACCGACCGTCACCATGGCGATCACAGCCGCAACGCCGATGACGACGCCGAGCACGGTCAGGAAGGAGCGCAGCATGTTGCGGCTGATGGCACGCCAAGCGAGTTTTGCCGTCTCAAAGAACATGGTCCGGTTCCTTCACCTGGCTGTGGTCGGAGGCGAGGCGGCCGTCGACGAAGCGCAGAAGGCGTTTGCCATAGGCGGCGATATCCTCCTCATGGGTCACCATGATCACGGTGATGCCGTTCTCGCGGTTGAGCCTGGTGATCAGCTCCATGATCTCGATGCTGGTCCTGGTGTCGAGATTGCCGGTCGGTTCGTCGGCAAGCAGCACGGCGGGATCGGTGACGATGGCGCGGGCGATCGCCACGCGCTGCTGCTGGCCGCCGGAAAGTTCCTGCGTCGTATGACCCTCGCGGCCCTTCAGCCCCACCTGTTCCAGAGCGGCAAGCGCGCGCCGGCGGCGTTCCTTGTGGTCCATGCCGCGATAGACGAGCGGCAGTTCGACATTCTCGACGGCGGAGGTGCGGGCGAGCAGGTTGAACCCCTGGAAGACGAAGCCCAGCATATGCCGGCGAAGCAGGGTGAGCTGCGAACGGTCGAAGCTGCTCGTCGGAATGCCCTGGAACAGGTATTCGCCGGAGGAGGGCACGTCGAGTCCGCCGATGATGTTCATGGCGGTCGATTTGCCGGATCCCGATGGTCCCATGATCGACACGAATTCGCCCGGCGCGATGGAAAGGTCGATATGGTCGAGCGCCCGGATCGTCGCTTCGCCGCGGCCGTAGAATTTCGAGACCTGCCTGAACGTGATGAGGGGAGGGAGCGTCACGGCGTCTCCTCTCAACTGGCCCGCGCGACGGCATCCGTGATCAGGAGATCGCCTTCCTTGATCTCCCCGGATTTCAGCACCGTGAACTGCCCGTCGGTCGGACCGGTCTCGACCTGCACGCGTTGCGGAACGCCGTTGCGCAGCACCCAGACGGCGCGCCCGGCAGCCGCAGCCTCGCCACCGCGATTGCCGCGCGGGCGCGGCGGGGCGAAAAGCCGGGTCAGGAAATTGCCGCGGCTGCGCGCCGTCACCGGCGGCGAATAACGAAGCGCCGCGTTCGGCACGAGGAGCGAATCGGAGACGGATTGCACCGTGATGTCGGCCGTCGCCGTCATGCCGGGACGCAGGAGAAGGTCGGCATTGTCGACGGTCAGGATCGCCTTGTAGGTGACGACGTTGGACACCGTCTCGGAAGCGAAACGCACCGCTTCGATTTTCGCGGGGAAGCTGCGGTCGGGATAGGCGTCGACGGAGAATTTCGCCGTCTGGCCCTCCTGCACCTGGCCGACATCCGCCTCGTCGACGGCGACCTGCAGCTCCATGCGCCTCAGATCGCCGGCAATGGTGAAGAGCACCGGCGCGTTGAGCGAGGAGGCGACCGTTGCGCCGGGATCCACGTCGCGGGTCAGAACGATGCCTTCGATCGGCGAGACGATCTTCAATTTCGAGAGATTGACTTCCGCAAGCCGCAGATTGGCTTCCGCGGAGAGCACCGAGGCCTCGTTGATCGCCTTGGTGGCAAGCGCGGAATCATAGGCATATTTCGCCGCGTCGAGTTCCTGCTGGCTGGAGATGCGGTTGCTGACGAGGCCCGTCAGCCGGTCGAGGGTGTTTTTGGCCGAAGCGGCTTCCGCTTCCGCCTTGAGAACGTTTGCCCTTGCGGAAGCAAGCTGGGCGCGGGCGCTCTGGACGTCGGCCTCCTGCTTGTTCGTATCGAGTTCGGCCAGCACGTCGCCCTGGTCGACCGCGCTGTTATAGGTGACGTTGACCTTGCGTACCGTGCCGGAAAGCTCGCTCGATATATCCACCTGATCGGTCGGCTGGACCGAGCCGGTCGCGGTGACGATGACCGAAAGGTCGCCCTGCTTCGCCGGCTGCGTGGTATAGTCGTAGCGCGGTCCGCTATTCCCGAAATAGGTATAGGCGCCAACGGCGACAACCGCGAGAACGATGAGAACGATCGGCCAGAAGAACCAGCGGCGCTTGTGGCGCCGGCTACCTGAGGCCGCCAGGATCGCGGCGAGATCGGGCGTGGCGCTCGTCTTTTCTGCCGGGTCCGGTGTCTTCTGCACGTTCAAGGTCGCGTCCCTTTCTGGATGCTGCTGCAGCCGGCGGCTCCATGCGCCCGTTCCGCCGTCATGCCGCGCAAATCGGCCGGAAGCATGGTCGATGCGCGGATTTCTCTATGCTCTCAATGACATGAAACACGTGTAGGAGATACTTAAATATCGGTAAGGTGGTGCTGATGTTTTGGAACGCAAAGGTCTGCCGTCTGCTTTAAAGCCAGCATGCATCGATATCTCCACTCACGCGTTGTCGCAGCGCAAGGAAGGAGATTTCCGATGATTGATGCTGGAAGAATCAAGGAACATGCCGAGGTGATCGGCGCCGATGGCGTCCATGTCGGGACCGTCGACCGCGTCGAAGGCGGCCGGATAAAACTGACGAAGAGGGATAGCGGTGAGGGCAGCCATATGGGCCATCATCACTTCATCCCGCTCGATCTCGTCGCGGATATCGAAGGGGACACGGTACGGCTGTCGGCCGATGGCGATGTGGCGGTCTCGTTCGAAGAGGAAGAGGGCGGCAAGTCCGTCCATTGAAACGGAAGCCGGCGTCGTAAGGCGCCGGCTTTCGCGATTTTCACGACATTGATCCATGAGGTCATTGGGTCGAGCTTGGAACGCCGAAGCGTTCCGGCAGGAAGGCGGTTTCCGACGGCGGCCCGCTGAGGCGGTCGGTTTTTGCGGCCACGGCCGGGCTTGCCGGATGCATAAGAAGGGCGGCCACGAGGCCGCCCGCGATCGCCGATCCCAAGGCGATCAGGGCGTTTCGGAAGTTCATGGCAATCACTCCTTATTGCCTTGGAACGTCCACGAAATCAGAAGGTTCCAGCCGGCATCGGAACCGTTGGATCAACCTCTCGTGAGTGGTCAGGCCTTTTCGCGCGCCGCCTTGAGGGCCGCCGCCCACCAGGAAAGATCGTCGAGCATGGTTTTTACGCCCGGTTCGAGATGGGTGAGTTCGGTCAGGTTCTTTTCCTGCTGCCACACCGCGAAGAAATCGGCGCCCTGAATGTGGACACCCGGACGGGTCGGCACCATCTGCAGCTCCACGGCGATGTTGCGGAGATGCTCCACCGCACGGGCGCCACCGACGCTGCCGTAACCGACGGCAGCCGCCGGCTTGCGGTTCCATTCGTTGTAGGAATAGTCGAGGGCGTTTTTCAGCACCGCCGTGATCGAGCGATTGTATTCGGCGACGATGAAGATGTAGCCGTCGAATTCCGCGACCTTCTTCTGCCAGCGCCGGCCCACTTCGTTCTCGGTCGGAACCCAGGCGTTGGAAGCCTTTTCGTTGAAGAAGGGCAGCGGAAAGTCGCGCAGGTCGACGATCTCGAATTCCATGTCGTCGCGCTGCGACGCCGTATCGTAGATCCACCTGGCGGGTTTTTCGCCGAAGCGGACATCGCGCGTGCTGGTGATGATGATCGCAATCTTGGGCTTGGCCATGAAATCTCTCGTTTCGGAAAATGATCTTGGGTGGACGGGGGAAATATGGTCGAAGGGCAGGAATGGTCAAGCCGTCGAGAAAGCTTGCGTTAGGCGACCGGCCTCAGCGCGACCATGGTTCCAAGCCCTAGTTCTTCGCCGAAAGCTCCGCCGGCGACGCCAGTATGTCGGCGTCGCCGAGTGACTGATCGTTGTATTTGAAGGCCAGGATGCTGAGCACCGAGAAAACGAGAATGACAAAAATAATTCGCATCAAAAACTCCTTCGGCCATACTAACGGCGTCGATAGTCGAAGGTTCCGGTGCGGGTTACTCCAGAAAAAGTCGTCCGTAACAAGTTTTTCGGACGGTATTGCTTCCGCGTCCTCCGGCTCTCATTTGCAGGAGCGTCCGCATCGGCGCTGTCGAATCAGAGATTCCGGCAGCGCCGATGCGCAAAGACTATTCAGGCCGCTCAGCCGACGGAGAAGGGGACGGCCACGAAGGTCTGGTTGTCGCCGCGCTGGATGAGAAGCAGGACCGATTTCCTGCCCGCCCTGCCGGCTTCCGCAACGGCTGTCTTGGCCTCGCCGGCGGATCTGACGGGCCGCTGATTGACGGAGACGATGACGTCTCCGGGCTGCAGACCCGCATCGGCGCCCGGATTGTCGGGGGTCACGCTTTCGATCACCGCGCCGCTTTCCCGTCGCGGCAGATTGAGCGCCTGGCGGATGTCGGGCGTGAGATCGGCAAGGCCGACGCCGATCGTCGGGATACGCTGCGCGGCCGGACTGGATTTTTCGGCGCTGTCGGCGGAGGCTTGGCTCCGGTCGTCCTGATTGCCGCCGATGGTGATGTTCAGTTCCCTGCTTTGTCCCTGGCGCCAAACGGCAAGGCTTTCCCTGGCGCCGGGCGCGAGGTCGGCGACCATGCGCGACAGGTCTCTCGGCGACTTGACCGCCTGACCGCCAAGGGCGGTAATGACGTCGCCCGTCTCGATGCCCGCACGGGCGGCAGGCGCATCCGCGCTGACCTTGGCGACCAGCGCGCCTTCCGGCCTGCCGAGGCCGATCGCGCCTGCGACATCGGCGGTGACCGGCTGGATTTGCACGCCGATGAAGCCATGTTCGATCGAGCCGTCCTTCATCAGCTTGGCGACGACCTTCTGGGCCTGGTCGGAGGGGATGGCGAAGCCGACGCCGACGCTGCCGCCGTTCGGCGAATAGATCGCGGTGTTGATACCGACCACCTTGCCCTGGAGATCGACCAGCGGGCCGCCCGAATTGCCGTGATTGATCGGCGCATCGATCTGGATGAAGTCGTCATAGGGACCGCTGTGCAAGTCGCGGCCGCGGGCCGAGACGATGCCGGCGGTGATGGTCGTGCCGATGCCGAAGGGATTGCCGATCGCAAGGATCTGATCGCCTGCATTGAGCTTGTCGGAATCGCCCCAGGCAATGGTGGCGAGCGTCTTGGGCGCGCTGATTTTGATGATGGCGAGATCGGATTTCGCATCGGCGCCGACGAGTTTTGCGGGCAGTTCAGAACCATCGTCCAGGGTTACCCGGATGCTTGTCGCATTGTCGATCACATGGTTGTTGGTGACGATATAGCCGTCGGAAGTGATGACGAAACCGGAGCCGAGGGCTTCGGCGCGTTCTGCCGGCCGTTGCGGCATCTGGCGAGGGATCGGAATGCCCTGCTGGCCGAAGAACTGCCGGAACTGTTCGTCGAAGGGCGTATCGTCTCCGAAGGGCGAGCTGTCGTCGGAACTGACGTTCTGCGCCTTCATCGTGGTGGTGATGGTGACGACGGCCGGCTTGTCGGCCGAAACGACCGGTGCGAAGGAGCCGCTCGGAGCGGCGATGCCCGGGATGGGTGGCGTGTCGGTTGCGGCATGGGCGGCACTGGTGCCCAGGACGACGGGCATCGCAAGCGGAACGGCGACGACGGCTGCACCGAGAAGTGCTGCAATACGATGTTTGCGGAGGATATTGGACACGAGGATCTTCCTTTCATCTATCAGACCCCGATGCGCCGGACTTCGACGTCAGGGCAAAAGGGAGCGGGCTGCGGAGAGTGTCCGCAGTCGATCGGCATTCGCTTGGGTTGGCGGGCGAGGAGCGAGCGGGTCTTGCCCTTTGAAGGTCGGCTTAGCCGGGCGAATGCCGTGGCAATGCTGACGGTCGATGGTCTATCGGAATAAACGAGCGCATCGGCGCGCCTCCGACTGTGATCTGAGATGTTTCGTCGGGCTGTCTCATACCGTCGCGTCGCAGCATGTCCTGCCGCCGGCGATATTCAGCCTCGATGTGAAATTACGCTCTCAATCCATGGCAGTCAGCTTAACAATAAATAAGGTTCCAATCCGGAGGCTTGCCGAATTTCCGACCAAATCTTGACGTCCAGGTCTGTAGGCTTGAGAAAGAACAATCATATTTCAAAAGGTTAGATCATCCGCGCCTACCGGAGCGCACCCGAGGTTTGCTCGGCAAGAACCTGACTTATTTGTAAGAATGACGCTTCGCGACGAAGATGAAGAATTCTTAAGGTGGTGAGAACGCAGGGATTCGAACCCTGGACCTACTGATTAAAAGTCAGTTGCTCTACCGGCTGAGCTACGCTCTCCCGCGGCCGCGCCGGAGCGCGTCCCTGAAAGTGCGCGGAACATATGCAGGCGACACCTTGCGGTCAACCCGCAAAAACAGCAAAAATGCGGCGTCTTGACGCTTTTCCTGGGTTGAAGCGAAAAGGTGATTGGCATTCGCAGCCCCGGGCCATTACCTGAGGCGAAAACGCGGGCGCCGAAAAGCCCGTCAATCGGAGCCACACGTGTCGATTGCCGAAATATCCCTTCTGAGCGCGCTTCTTGCCGGCGCCCTGTCGTTCCTCTCCCCCTGCGTGCTGCCGCTCGTGCCGCCCTATCTCTGTTACATGGCGGGCATTTCGGTCGATCAGTTCCGCGGCGGTGGCGATGCGGTGGTCGCCGAATCGGCAAACGGCACCCGCAAGGCCGTGCTGATGTCGGCGCTCTTCTTCACGCTCGGTTTCGCGACGGTCTTCGTGGCGCTCGGCGCCGGAGCCTCGACGATCGGTGTGCTGCTCCGCCAGCATCTCGATCTACTCTCCAAGATCGGCGGCCTGATCATCATCGTCATGGGCCTGAATTTTCTGGGCGTGTTCCGGATCGGCCTTCTGGCGCGGGAGGCGCGTTTCCAGGGCGGCGGGCAGCCCGCGACACTTTCCGGCGCCTATATCATGGGCCTTGCCTTCGCCTTCGGCTGGACGCCCTGCATCGGGCCGGTGCTCGGGGCAATTCTCGGTGTGGCCGCATCGCGCGATACGGTGGGCGAGGGGGCGACGCTGCTCGCCATCTACTCGCTGGGGCTCGCCGTGCCCTTCTGGATCGCCGCCGGCTTTTCCGGCACCTTCATGCGCTTCCTCACACGCTTTCGCCGTCATCTCGGCATGGTCGAGAAGATCATGGGCGTTTTCCTGATCCTGACCGGCCTTGCCTTCATCTTCGGCTTCGTCAGTTCCGTGGCGATCTGGTTCCAGCAGACCTTTCCAATCCTGATGCAAATCGGCTAACGGGAAGGCTCCTTCCAACGCGGCCCGGCTTCGGGCAGGGGAATGATGGCCGATATCATCGCATTGCTGCTGCCCTTCTTCGGGCTGATCTTCATTGGTTATCTCGCCGCCAAAGTCATCAAACAGCCCGCCGAGGCGCTCGGCTGGATGAATACCTTCATCATCTACGCCGCCCTTCCGGCACTTTTCTTCAAGCTCGTGTCGCGCACGCCGGTGGAGCAGCTGACACGGGTCGATTTCATCTTCGGCGAGATCGGCGCGACCTATCTGATCTTCCTCGTCCTCTTCCTGATCGGCTTCTTCATTCGCCGCAACTCGTTTGAAGACTGCACCATCCAGTCCTTCGCAGGTGCGTATGGCAATATCGGCTATATGGGGCCGGGTCTGGCGCTGCTCGCCTTCGGCGAAGCGGCAGCCGTACCGGTGGCGCTGATCGTCTGCTTCGAGAACGCCGCGCATTTCGTCGTCGCGCCGGCGATGATGGCGATTGCCGGCGGCGACAAGCGCCCGCCTTTGCAGGTCATTGCCGATATTGTCCGGAAAGTAGTGCTCCACCCCTTCATCATCTCGACGGCGCTCGGCTTCTGCTTCGCCGCCTTCTCCGTCCAGCCGCCGGAGGCTTTCCAACGGCTGGTCGATTATCTGGCCCAGGCCGCCGCCCCCTGCGCGCTCTTCGCCATGGGAGTCACGCTGGCGCTCCGGCCCATCAAGCGCGTGCCGGTGGAGATCGGCTATATCGCGGTCTTCAAGCTGATCGTCCTGCCGATGACCACCTACACGGTGCTTTCGTTGATCGGCAATTTCGATCCGGTCTGGATCTATTCGGCAATGCTGCTCTCGGCGCTGCCGACGGCAACCAATGTCTTCGTCATCAGCCAGCAATACGGTGTCTGGCAGGAAAGGGCCTCGGCCAGCATCCTGATCATCACCGTCGCCTCGGTGCTGACGCTACCGGGCATGCTTTACCTCATTCATTCCGGGATATTACCGCCGGACCTCGTTCCGTAACCGCAAGGCGTCGATGACGGCGCGGAAGCCGCGGCCCGGCTCGATCCCCTCGCGCATCAATAGGTTGCGGAGCGGCGGCGCATTGGTGAGAATGTGCAGCCCCGCCGCCCGCAGCATCTGCACAGGCAGGAAATCCGAAAGCAGCGAGCGGTTCAGAAGATCGACGCCGAAGGTGCGGCTCATTACGTCCGGACGGCGGCGGCGGTTGAAGCGCTCGCCGGCGTCAGCCGGGATCGGACGGTCGCCCGTGGCAGTGAGCAGTTCCGTGAGCGCGATGATATCGCGAAGCGAAAGGTTGAGGCCCTGCGCGCCGATCGGCGGAAAGGCGTGCGCGGCCTCGCCGATCAGCGCGAGCCGTCCCTTGCCGAATCGGTCGGCCATCAGGCTGGAGAGCGGCCACACCTGTGGCGCGCCCTCGACGGTCACCTTGCCGAGCGTCGATTGCATCCGGTCCTCGACGGCTCGGGACAATTCCGCAGCGGGCAGTTCGACAAGGCGCTGCGCCTCCTGCGGCTTGACAACCCAGACGAGGCTGGATCGTAAACCCGGCAAGGGAACCTGCGTGAACGGTCCGGTTTCGGTGTGGAATTCGGTCGAGACATTGCCGTGCGGCAGCGTATGGGAAAAGTTGAGCACCAGCGCCGACTGCGGATAAGACCAGCGGCGCACGCCGATCCCGGCCGCCTCGCGGGTCTTCGACTTCCGGCCGTCGGCGCCGATGACGAAATCGGCGGTGATCGTCGATCCATCCGAAAGCGTGACGGCGACGCGCTCGGCGGAATAATCCAGCGTCCCGACGCTTTGTTCCATTTTCGTGATGTTGGGTTCGGCCGAGACGGCGGCATCCAGCGTCCCGGAGAGTGCCCGGTTCGGGATGTTGTAGCCGAAGGCATAGAGCCCGACATCCATGGCGCGGAACTGCGCCGCCGGCGCGCGCAGCAACCGCTTGGTGCCGTCGATGATCTGCATGATGGAAAGGGGCGCCGCCGACGGCGCAATGCCTTCCCATACGCCCAGCCGCTCCAGGAAGCGGATCGACTGGTCCATCAACGCCGTCGTGCGCTCGTCGACTTTTCCGGATGCGGGGGCGATGAGCGCCACCTTGCGGCCGGCGCGCGCCAGCGCCAGGGCCGCGACCGATCCGGCGAGCCCTCCGCCTACCACGGCGATTTCGAGATGCTGCATGTCCGTCGTCCTGCTTGAAAATGTCCGTGACGGATTAACTAGAACTTCAGCGCGCTGATATCCATGGGGCATCGCGGCGCAGCATGGAAAAAGCAAGGCTTTACCTCGGTGGAAGGGGTCAAGCCGGTTGCAAAGCATGCCGATTGGCCGCATACGTCGAGGGGTGAGCGAAAGGCGGGACTGACGCGTGATCAGGCGAATCTTCAACTACCGGAACGTCCCCTATGCGGAAATCCGCGCCTTTTCCGTTCATCTCCTGACGGCCTCAGGTTCCTTTCTTGCCTTCCTCGGCGTTGTCGCGGCAGCCGAGCATCGTTTCGTCGACATGTTCTGGTGGCTCGGCCTGGCGCTGCTCGTCGACGGTATCGACGGCCCGATCGCCCGCAAGGTGCGGGTCAAGGAAGTCCTGCCGAACTGGTCCGGCGATACGCTCGACAACATCATCGACTATGTCACCTATGTGCTGTTGCCGGCTTTCGCGCTCTACCAGAGCGGCATGATCGGCGAACCGTGGTCGTTCATTGCCGCTGGTGCGATCGTCGTCTCCAGCGCCGTCTATTACGCGGACATGGGCATGAAGACGGACGAGTATTTCTTCTCCGGCTTCCCGGTCGTCTGGAACATGGTGATCTTCACGCTCTTCGTCATCGATGCCAGTGCAACGACCGCGATGATCCTCGTGTCCATCTCCGTCGTCCTCACGTTCCTGCCGATCAATTTCCTGCACCCGGTTCGCGTCAAGCGGCTGAGGCCGCTCAACCTCGCCATATGCCTCATCTGGTGCGCGCTGGGCGGCTATTCGCTTCTCCTGCATTTCGGCACCCCCGACTGGGTCATCTGGGGGGTGGTCGCCAGCGGGATCTATCTGTATTGCATCGGCGGCGTGCTGCAGCTCTTCCCCGATCTCGGAAAATAGTTGGACCTTGTTTTCCGCCTCGTGTTTCATGTTGTGCGCAGCAACAAAAACGGTATCAATATGACAGACGCACGCCGAGGCTTTAAGTCTCGGGAAGCGTTCGAAAAACAATGCGCTGCCGTGCCTGCGTAGCCTCGTTAGAAGGTGGGGCAAAGGCGGCAAACAGGGGGTTCTGTGACGTTATCCGATGACCCGGCGGCCGTTCCGCTCTTGTCGGTTCGAGGTTTGACCAAGCTTTTCGGCAGCTTTGCCGCGTGCAACGCGATCGATCTCGATATCGCGCCGGGTGAAATCCATGCGCTTCTGGGTGAAAACGGCGCCGGCAAGTCGACGCTGGTAAAAATGCTTTTCGGCGTCCTGCAGCCGAGCGCCGGACAGATCCTCTGGGAAGGCGCGCCGGTGGCGATCGCCTCGCCAGGCGAGGCCCGGCAGATGGGCATCGGCATGGTCTTCCAGCATTTCTCCCTGTTCGAGGCGCTGACCGTCGCGGAAAACATCGCGCTGTCGCTCGATCCGAAGATTTCGCTGGCGAGGATTTCCGAGGAGGCCGCGTCGCTTTCCCAGGCATACGGCCTGCCGCTCGATCCGAAAGCGCACGTTGCGGACCTTTCCGTCGGCGAACGCCAGCGCATCGAGATCGTCCGTGCGCTGCTCCAGAACCCGAAGCTCATCATTCTCGACGAGCCGACCTCCGTACTGACGCCCCAGGAGGCCGACCGGCTGTTCGAGACGCTTTTCAAGCTCAAGGCCGAGGGCCGCTCGGTTCTCTATATCAGCCACCGGCTGGAGGAGGTGCGGCGCATCTGCGACCGCGCCACCGTTCTGCGCCACGGCAAGGTCACGGGTGCCTGCGATCCGAAGCTGGAGACGCCCGCCTCGCTCGCGCGCATGATGGTCGGCTCGGATGTCGCGGAGGTGCATCAGGACGGGGATGCGGCGCTCGGCGATATCCGCATCGAGGTCGGCAACCTTTCGGTGCCGGCCCGTACGCCGTTCGCAGTCTCGCTCAAGAACATTTCCATGAAGGTCCGCGCCGGCGAGGTGCTGGCGATCGCAGGCGTGGCGGGCAATGGGCAGGGCGAGCTCTTCGATGCGCTGTCCGGCGAATATCCGGTCTCCGAGGATGATGCGATCCGCATCCGCGGCAAGGCGGTCGGCCGCCTCGGCATCAACGGCCGCCGGCTGCTCGGCGCCGGCTTCGTGCCGGAAGAGCGTCACGGCCATGCGGCGGTTTCCGCCATGGCTCTCTCGGACAACCTCCTGCTGGCCCGCAGCCAGTCGGACAAGAGAGCATTTCTGGCAGGCGGCTTCGCGTCGATCATCCGCCACGACGCGGTCCGTTCCGCGACCCGCCGCATCTGCGAGGCGATGGATGTCCGCAAGAGCGGCGAAGATCCGTTGGCCGGGTCGCTTTCCGGCGGCAACCTGCAGAAATTCATCGTCGGGCGCGAACTCGACCGCCAGCCCGCGGTCCTTGTCGTCAACCAGCCGACCTGGGGCGTCGACGCAGGCGCGGCAAGCCGCATCCGCCAGGCGCTGATCGATCTCGCTAAGGCGGGCTCGGCCGTGGTGGTGATCAGCCAGGATCTCGACGAGATTTTCGAAGTGGCGACCAATATCGCGGTGATCTCGGAAGGCAGGCTTTCCGAGCCCCATCCGGCCGGCACGCTGACGCTGGAACGCATCGGCCTGATGATGGGCGGCATTCACGAAAGCCATTCGATATCGGAGGCGGCGCCTTCCACGCCGGAGGGTACCCATGCGCATTGAACTCGAAAAGCGCGCCCGCGTCTCGACGCTGTTTTCGCTTCTCTCGCCGTTGCTGGCGCTGGTGCTGACGCTCGTCTTCGGCGCCATCATGTTCTGGCTGCTCGGAAAAAGCCCGCTCAACGCCCTCTATGTTTATTTCGTCGAACCGCTGCTCGAAGTCTGGTCGCTGCACGAGCTGGCGATCAAGGCGGCGCCGCTCATCCTGATCGCCGTCGGCCTGTCCGTCTGCTACCGCTCCAACAACTGGAATATCGGCGCGGAAGGCCAGTTCACCATAGGGGCGATCACCGGCTCGATCCTGCCGGTACTTTATCCCGACTGGCATTCGCCGATGATCCTGCCGCTGATGCTGATCATGGCCATGGCGGGCGGCGCGCTTTATGCCGGAATCCCGGCGCTTCTGAAGACGAGGTTCAACACCAACGAGATCCTGACGAGCCTGATGCTGGTCTATATCGCCCAGCTCTATCTCGACTGGCTGGTGCGCGGCCCGTGGCGCGATCCGCAGGGTTACAATTTCCCGCAGACCAAGGGTTTCCAGATCGAAGCTGTGCTGCCGGAAATTCTCTCTTCCGGCCGTGCCCATTGGGCTTTCGTCTTCGCGATCGTCGCGGCCGTGGCGCTGTGGTTCATGATGCGCTTCATGCTGAAAGGGTTCGAGGTTTCCGTACTCGGCCAATCGGAGCGGGCAGGGCGCTTTGCGGGTTTCTCCGCCCGGCGCATGGTGTGGTTCTCGATGCTGCTTTCCGGCGCGCTCGCGGGACTGGCCGGCATTTCGGAGGTCTCGGGCTCCATCGGCCACGTGCAGCCGGTGATTTCTCCCGGCTACGGGTTCACGGCGATCATCGTCGCCTTTCTCGGCCGGCTGAACCCGCTCGGCATCATCGCGTCCGGCCTCGTGCTGGCGCTCACCTATCTCGGCGGCGAGGCGGCGCAGCTTTCGATCGGCATATCCGACAAGGTGAGCCGCGTCTTCCAGGGCCTGTTGCTTTTCTTCGTGCTCTCCTGCGACACGCTGATCCACTACAAGATCGGATTGGTTTTCGCGCGGACGAAACCGGCGGAGGTGAGCGGCTGATGTTCGAGGCCATTCTTCTTACCGTCATCACTGCATCGACGCCGTTGGTCATCGCAGCCCTCGGCGAACTGGTGGCGGAACGCGCCGGCGTGTTGAACCTCGGCGTCGAAGGCATGATGATCATGGGCGCGGTCTGCGCCTTCGCCGCCGCGCAGCTTTCCGGTTCGCCCTATATCGGCATCCTTGCCGGTATCGGTGGCGGCGGGCTGTTTTCCCTGCTTTTCGGTTTCCTGACCCTGACATTGGTCGCCAATCAGGTAGCGACGGGTCTCGCGCTCACCATCCTGGGGCTTGGTCTTTCGGGCCAGCTTGGCGAGGCTTTCGTCGGCCTGCCGGGCATCAAGCTGCAGCCGATCGTCATTCCGCTGCTCTCCGACATCCCGTTCTTCGGTCGCGTCCTGTTCAGCCAGGATCTCATCTTCTATCTGTCCGTGGCACTCGTGGTCGGCATCAACTGGTTCCTGTTCAGGAGTCGCACAGGCTTGAAGATCCGGGCGATCGGCGACAATCACGCCTCCGCCCATGCACTCGGCATCAACGTCATCGGCGCTCGGTATCTGGCGGTGATGTTCGGCGGCGCCTGCGCCGGGCTTGCCGGCGCCCAGCTTTCGCTGGTCTATACCCCGCAATGGGTGGAGAACATGTCGGCCGGCCGCGGCTGGATCGCCCTTGCGCTTGTCGTCTTCGCGTCCTGGCGGCCGTGGCGGGTGCTCGCCGGCGGTTATCTGTTCGGAGCGGTCGGCATCGGCCAGCTGCATGCGCAGATCCTGGCGCAGAACCTCGGCATCGTCATTCCTTCGCAATTTCTGTCCGCACTTCCATATGCGGCTACTATTGTCGTGCTGATCATCATCTCGCATAATCGCCGCACGACCCTCATCAATACACCGGCGTCGCTCGGGAAACCCTTTGTCCCCGACCGGTGACCGCGGTGCCAGAACAAAACCGTCTTCAAGCCAATAGAGGTTAGGAAATGAAGAAACTGATTATCGCCCTTGCCGCATCGGCCGCCTTGCTCGGCGGGTTCGCGACCGGCGCTGAGGCCCAGGAAAAGACGAAGGTCTGTTTCATTTACGTCGGTTCCCGCACGGATGGCGGCTGGACCCAGGCGCATGACATCGGCCGTCAGGAGCTTCAGAAGGCGCTCGATGCCAAGATCGAGACGCCTTTCCTGGAAAACGTGCCGGAAGGACCCGATGCGGAACGCGCGATCGAACGCATGGCCCGTTCCGGCTGCGCGCTCGTCTTCACGACCTCCTTCGGCTTCATGGATGCCACCATCAAGGTCGCCCAGAAATTCCCGGACGTGAAGTTCGAGCATGCGACCGGTTTCAAGGCCGCGCCGAATGTTTCCACCTATAATTCGCGCTTCTACGAAGGCCGTTACATTCAGGGCCAGATCGCCGCCAAGATGTCGAAGAAGGGCGTCGCCGGTTACATCGCTTCCTTCCCGATCCCGGAAGTGGTGATGGGCATCAATGCTTTCGAACTCGGCGCCAAGTCGATCAACCCGGATTTCAAGCTGAAGGTCGTCTGGGCCAATACCTGGTTCGACCCCGGCAAGGAAGCCGATGCCGCCAAGGCGCTGATCGACCAGGGCGTGGATATCTTGACCCAACACACCGACACGACCGCGCCGATGCAGGTCGCAGCCGAGCGCGGCATCCTCGCCTTCGGCCAGGCCTCCGACATGATCGCCGCCGGTCCGAAGACGCAGCTCACCGCGATCGTCGACACCTGGGGTGCCTATTACATCAAGCGGACCCAGGCGCTGCTCGACGGAACCTGGAAATCCGAGCAGATCTGGGACGGCCTTAAGGACGGCATCCTGACCATGGCGCCCTATACCAACATGCCGGACGACGTGAAGGCGATGGCCGAAGAAACCGAAGCCAAGATCAAGTCGGGCGAGCTGCATCCCTTCACCGGCCCGATCAACAAGCAGGACGGCACGCCTTGGCTCGCCGCCGGCGAGAAGCCTCAGGACGGCGTTCTGCTCGGCATGAATTTTTATGTCGAGGGCGTGGACGATAAGCTGCCGCAATAAGCCTTGATTGAACCGAAGCGAGGAGGGCGCCGGTTGGCGCCCTTTTTGTTTCGGTTGCACACAACCCGTTTGTCGCGCTTCAAGAAACTTGCTGATATGAAGCGGCCAATGCCGAGAAGGAGATTCCCGATGAACCGTTCCTGCCTTGCCGTCATCCTCGCCGCCGGCGACAGCACGCGCATGAAATCGTCAATGTCGAAGGTGCTGCATAGGGTGGCCGGCCGGTCGATGATTGCGCATGTGATGGCGGCGGTCGCCTCCACCGGCGTTTCGGAAGCAGCACTGGTGGTCGGGCGCGATGCGGAGGCGGTCGTCAAGGCCGGCTCTCTGGACGGCGTTTCGGTAGAGGCTTTCCAGCAGACGGAACGGCTGGGAACCGGCCATGCGGTTCTGGCCGCGAAGGAGGCGATCGTCCGCGGATACGATGATGTCCTTGTCGCCTATGGCGACGTTCCGCTGGTCACCCCGGCACCTTTCGCCGCGGCTCGCCAAAAGCTGGCGCAAGGCGCGGATGTCGTGGTCATCGGCTTCCATACGGACAAGCCGAACGGATACGGCCGCCTGCTGGTCGAAGACGGTGAACTCATCGCCATCCGTGAAGAGAAGGATGCATCGGACGAAGAACGCAGGATCACCTGGTGCAATAGCGGACTGATGGCGATCGACGGCCGCAAGGCGCTGTCGCTGCTCGAAAGGATCCGCAACGACAACGCCAAGGGCGAGTATTACCTCCCCGACATCGTCGAGATCGCCCGCGCGGCCGGCGGCAGGGTGGTGGCTGTCGAAGCGCCCGAGACGGAGGTTGCCGGCTGCAACAACCGGGCCGAGCTCGCGGTCCTCGAAAGGCTCTGGCAGGAGCGCCGCCGCCATGAACTGATGCTCTCCGGCGTCACCATGATCGCGCCCGAAACCGTTTTTCTTTCCTATGATACCGAGATCGGTCAGGACGCAGTGATCGAGCCGAACGTCTTCTTCGGGCCTCACGTGACGGTCGAAAGCGGCGCGATCGTCCATTCCTTTTCCCATATCGAAGGCGCCCGCATCGGCGCCGACGCGGAGATCGGCCCGTTCGCGCGCCTGCGTCCGGGCGCAAGGCTGCTTGTGCATTCGAAAGTCGGCAATTTCTGCGAAGTGAAAAATTCCGAGATCGGCGAGGGCGCCAAGGTCAATCATCTGACCTATATCGGCGACTCCTTCGTAGGACCCCGCGCGAATATCGGCGCGGGCACCGTCACCTGCAATTACGACGGAGTGAACAAGCATGTGACGCGGATCGGCGCCAATTCGTTCATCGGCTCGAATTCCTCGCTGGTCGCCCCGGTTTCGATCGGTGACGGCGCCTATATCGCGTCGGGCAGCGTCATCACCGAGGACGTGCCGGCGGACGCGCTTGCGCTTGGGCGCGCGCGTCAGGAAGTGAAGCCCGAACGTGCCAAAGTGATCCGGGAACGCGCACTTGCGTTCAAGGCCGCTAAAAAAGCCGGCAAATAAACAACCGCGTCTTAACCGGCGACCGTTACTTTCGGACATCGAAAGTGACCGGCGGGCCGATTGCGGAAAGCTTGCAATCGGCTAGGAATCCGCCCGGGTTCAACGAAGCGGAGAGGGTCTTTCATGTGCGGGATTGTCGGTATCGTCGGCACGGAACCGGTGGCGTCGCGTCTGGTCGACGCGCTGCGGCGGCTCGAATATCGCGGCTATGATTCCGCCGGCGTCGCCACCATCCACGGCGGGAAGATGGAACGCCGCCGCGCCGAGGGGAAACTTTTCAATCTCGAGAAGAGGCTGGATACGGAGCCGCTGCCCGGCACGATCGGCATCGCACATACCCGTTGGGCCACCCATGGCGTACCGAACGAAACGAACGCCCATCCGCATTTCGTGGAAGGCGTCGCCGTCGTCCACAACGGCATCATCGAGAATTTCTCCGAGCTGAAGGAGGAATTGCTCGCCGAGGACGCGGTCTTCGAGAGCCAGACGGATACGGAGGTCGTCGCGCATCTGCTTGCCACATATACGCGGCAGGGCCTCGATCACCGGGCCGCCATGCTTGCCATGCTGAACCGCGTTTCGGGCGCCTATGCCCTCGTCGTGATGTTCGAGGACGATCCGGAGACGATCATGGCCGCCCGTTTCGGGCCGCCGCTGGCGATCGGCCACGGCCGCGGCGAAATGTTTCTGGGTTCGGATGCGATTGCGCTGTCGCCGTTCACCAGCGAGATTACCTACCTCGTCGATGGCGACTGCGCGATCATGAACCGCAAGGGCGTCGAGATCGTCGACTACTCGGGCAAGCCGGTGAAGCGCCGGAGCCAGGTTTCCCAGGCGGCCGCTTTCCTGGTCGACAAAGGCAACCACCGGCACTTCATGGAAAAAGAGATCTATGAGCAGCCGGAAATCATCTCCCATGCGCTCAGCCATTATATCGATTTCGCCGCCCATACGGTAAAGGAAAACGATACGGCGATCGACTTCGGCAAGGCGTCGGGTCTGGCGATCGCCGCCTGCGGCACAGCCTATCTCTCCGGTCTGATCGGCAAATACTGGTTCGAGCGCTATGCGCGCCTGCCGGTCGAGATCGACGTGGCATCCGAGTTCCGTTACCGCGAACTGCCGCTCTCGCCCTCGCAGGCGGCGCTCTTCATCTCCCAGTCCGGCGAGACCGCCGATACGCTCGCCTCGCTGCGCTATTGCAAGGATCAGGGCCTCAAAATCGGCGCGGTCGTGAACGTGAAGGAATCGACGATTGCCCGGGAAGCGGATGCGATCTTCCCGATCCTTGCCGGACCGGAAATCGGCGTCGCCTCGACCAAGGCCTTCACCTGCCAGCTCGCGGTGCTGGCGGCGCTGGCGATCGGCGCCGGCCGCGCCCGCGGCACGGTGTCGGCAGAGAATGAGAAGGCTATGGTCAGGCATCTGGCCGAGATGCCGCGGATCATGAGCCGGGTGCTAAACGACATCCAGCCCGAGATCGAGGCACTGTCGCGCGAACTCTCCCGCTTCAAGGACGTGCTTTATCTCGGCCGCGGCACGAGCTTTCCCCTGGCCATGGAAGGCGCGCTCAAGCTCAAGGAAATCTCCTACATTCATGCGGAAGGTTATGCGGCCGGCGAGCTGAAGCATGGGCCGATCGCGCTGATCGACGAGAACATGCCGGTCATCGTCATCGCGCCGCATGACCGCTTCTTCGAAAAGACCGTCTCGAACATGCAGGAGGTGGCCGCCCGCGCCGGAAAAATCATCTTCATCACCGACGAGAGAGGGGCTGCGTCTTCCAAACTTCCGACCATGGCGACCATCGCTCTGCCGAATGTCGACGAGATCATCGCGCCGATGATTTTCTCGCTGCCGATCCAGCTTCTGGCCTACCACACGGCCGTCTTCATGGGCACCGACGTCGACCAGCCGCGTAACCTGGCGAAATCCGTCACTGTGGAGTGAGGGACCCTTCGCTTTTTCTTGCATCGCAGTATCGCATCCGGCATTGTCGCATCGAATGGATGCGGCAATATTCAGGTACTTTAGGGAAGTGGAATGAGCGACAGTCCAGAGCGAATATCGCTGGCCGGCCGCCTCAGGAATAACTTCCTAACAGGACTGATCATCTGCGCGCCCCTTGCCATTACCATATGGCTGACCTTCACCTTCATCGACTGGGCCGATAGCTGGGTCACGCCCTACATTCCGCAGCGCTACGATCCGCAATACTATTTCAACATCACCATTCCCGGTACAGGATTGGTGATTGCGGTGCTGTTCATCACGATCGTCGGCTTTCTCGGCAAGAACCTGATCGGCCGGTCGATCGTCAATTTCGGCGAGTCCATCCTGCACCGGATGCCACTGGTCCGGACGATCTACAGGAGCGTCAAACAGATCCTGGAGACGGTTCTGAAGGAGCAGTCCACCTCCTTCAAGAAGTGCGGGCTGATCGAGTTCCCGAGCCCCGGCATGTGGGCGCTGGTCTTCATTTCCGGCGATGCGCAGGGCGAGATCGCGGCAAAGCTCAACGCCGAAGGCGAGGAGATGGTCGCCGTCTTCATGCCCCCGACGCCCGTTCCGACGGCCGGCTTCCTGATGTTCGTGCCGAGAAGCAAGATCGTCATGCTCGACATGACGCCGGAGGAAGGGGCGAAGCTCCTGATCTCGGGCGGCCTCATCGCTCCGGAATACAAGCCGGCTGCCGGCGCGCCGACCGCGGTCCTGCCGCCGCCGGCTCTGCCGTCATAGTTTATCCCGCCCGGAGAAACCTGATCGCCTCGTCGCGGCGGTGGAGATAGAGAAGCACGCGCATGTTCCGGCCGCGTTCGCCGGTGAGTTCCGGATCTCGTTCGAGCAGATAGGCGGCGTCCTTGCGGGCGATTTCCAACAGGTCGGCATGCGCTTCCAGGCTGGCGATCCGGAAGCCCGGCGTGCCGGACTGGCGGGTGCCGAGAAGTTCCCCTTCGCCGCGCAGTTTCAGATCCTCCTCGGCGATCAGGAAGCCGTCCTCGCTGTCGCGCAGGATCGAGAGCCGCGCCCGGCCGGTTTCGCTCAAGGGCCCCTTGTAGAGGAGGATGCAGGTGGAAGCCTCCTCGCCGCGCCCGACGCGGCCGCGAAGCTGGTGCAGCTGGGCAAGCCCGAAGCGTTCCGCATGTTCGATCACCATGATCGTCGCATCCGGCACGTCGACGCCCACTTCCACCACGGTCGTGGCGACCAGCAGCCGCAGCTCGCCGTTCTTGAAGGCGGTCATGACCGCATCCTTGTCCGGCCCGCTCATCCGGCCGTGGATGAGACCGACACTGTCGCGGCCGAGCTCCTTGGCGAGCACCGTATGACGCTCCTCCGCCGACATGAGGTCGGAGACATCCGATTCCTCCACCAGCGGGCAGATCCAATAGGCTTTTTTTCCTTCGCCGATCGCACTCCGGAGCCGGGAAACGATTTCTCCGATCCGCTCGGTCGGGATTGTGACCGTCTGGATCGGCTTTCGCCCCGCCGGCTTTTCCGTGAGCTTCGAAACGTCCATATCGCCGAAAGCCGCGAGAACCAGCGTGCGCGGGATGGGCGTCGCGGTCATGACGAGCATATGCGGCGAAATGCCCTTGGCGGTGAGCCGCAGGCGCTGGTGCACGCCGAACCGGTGCTGTTCGTCCACCACGGCGAGCAGCAAATTGTGATAGTTGATCGCATCTTGAAACAGCGCATGGGTGCCGATGACGATCTGTGCCTCTCCCGAGGCGATCCGTTCGACGATCTGGTCGCGCTCGCGGCCCTTGGTGCGGCCCGTCAGCACTTCGACAGTGACGCCGGCCGCACCGGCGAGCTTCGAAATCGTGGCGAAATGCTGGCGGGCGAGAATCTCGGTCGGTGCCATCAGCACGGCCTGGCCGCCGGCTTCGACGGCGGCAGCCATGGAAAGAAGGGCGACGAGCGTCTTGCCGGCGCCGACATCGCCCTGCAACAGCCGCAGCATGCGTTCGTCGCCAGCCATGTCTTTCAGGATGTCGTTGACCGCAGCTCTTTGGCTCGGCGTCAGGGAGAATGGCAGGCCCGCGACGATCGTCGCAGCCAGGTCGCCCTGCACCCGGATCGGCTGGCCGGGGACCTTGCGGATACGCTGCCGCACCAGCGACAGCGATACCTGACCGGCCAGGAACTCGTCATAGGCGAGCCGCCGCCGGGCCGGTGATTGCGGGTCGACATCCGTTTCGTCCCGCGGATCGTGCAGCCGCTGAAAGGCTTCCGTTACGGAAGGAAAGCCCTGACGTTGCGTAAGGCTTACATCCGCCCATTCCGGAAATGCAGGCAGACGCGCGACGGCCCCGTCGATCGCCTTGCGCAAGGTCTTGGGCGACAAGCCCGCTGTCAATGGATAGACAGGCTCGATCAGCGGCAGGTTTTCCGCTTCCGAGGATTTCACGATGAAATCCGGATGCACCATGGAGGGGCGGCCGTTGAACCAGTCGACCTTGCCGCTCACCATCACCATCTCGTCGATCGGCAGCGATTTTTCGAGCCAATTGCCCTTGGCATGGAAGAAGGTGAGCGCCAGTTCGCCGGTGTCGTCATGCAGAAAGACGCGATAAGGCATGTTGGGCTTGCCGCGCGGCGGTGGTTGATGCCGGTCGACGCGGCCCTCGATCGTGACGATTGCGCCCTGCGGTGCCAGCGCGATGCCGGGACGATTGCGCCGGTCGATCAGCGAATAGGGGGCGTGGAAGAGCAGGTCGACGACGCGGCAGTCGTCCGGGTCCTCGCGCCCGGTGACGCGGGCGATCAGTTCGGCAAGCTTAGGCCCGACGCCGGCAAGCGAAGCGACGGGAGAAAACAGCGGATCGAGGATGGCGGGACGCATGAGGCGCAAGTTGCGTCAAGTTTTGCCCATTTGGCAAGGTGACGGGGACGGAAAAGCATCCTATATGAACCGCAAAACAGGGACATCGACATGACAGGACTGGCGCGCACCAGCGCGGATCTCGACCCGCGCCGCAGGCGCATTCTCTATCGCTGCTGGCATCGCGGCATCCGTGAGATGGACCTCGTGTTCGGCAGCTTTGCCGAAGCGGAGATCGGCCGCCTTTCGGATGCGGAACTCGACGAGTTCGAGGCGATCATGAGCGAGGACGATCACGATCTGCATGCCTGGATCACCGGAGCCAAGCCGCTGCCGAAACATCTTCAGACGGCGCTTTTCGCGCGCGTGGCCGCCTATAGGCCGGATTTCGACCCGGTGACCAAGGCCTCCCTCGAAGCGAGGCTTGGAAATACTCGATGAATTCTGTTCCGATGATTCCCGGATTCGATGCGAAGAGGATAGCGGCTGCGCAAGGCCCGCTGACGATCGGCAACGTGCCGCCCGGCATGGAGCCGCTGCTGCTGGCGGAACTGGCGCGCGCCGGCCAGCCGGTCGCCTATGTCATGTCCGACGGCCAGCGCATGCCGGACCTCGAGCAGATGCTCTCTTTCGTTGCGCCGGAAATCCCGGTACTGACGTTGCCGGCCTGGGACTGCCTGCCCTATGACCGCGTCTCGCCGAGTGCCGATGTCTCCGCAAGGAGACTGGCGGCGCTGTCCGGCCTGATTTCGCACGCCAGGAAGCCGCATGCGGCGATCGTGCTCGTCACGGTCAATGCCATGCTGCAGAAGATCGCGCCGTCCGAGATCATCGAAAGCCTCGCCTTCTCGGCCAGGCCCGGCAACCAGGTGCGCATGGACGATATTGCCGCGCGGCTGGAGAGGAACGGTTTCGAGCGGGTGGCGACCGTGCGCGAGGTCGGCGAATTCGCGGTACGCGGCGGCATTCTCGATGTCTTCGTGCCGGGCACGGAGGAGCCGGTGCGGCTGGACTTTTTCGGAGACACGCTGGAATCGATCCGTTCCTTCGACCCGGCGAGCCAGCGCACGACCGGGCAGGCGCGCTCCCTCGACCTCAATCCGATGAGCGAGGTGACGCTGACGCCGGATACGATCAGCCGTTTCCGCAAGAACTATCTGTCGCTTTTCGGCGCCGCGACCCGCGACGACGCGCTCTATCAAGCCGTCTCCGAAGGGCGTCGGTATGCGGGGATGGAGCATTGGCTGCCGCTCTTCTATGACAGGCTGGAAACCGCCTTCGACTATCTCGAAGGGTTCCGCATCGTCACCGACCATACCGCCCGCGAGGCGGCGAATGAGCGCTCTAAGCTCGTGCTGGATTACTACGAGGCGCGCCGCGACAGCGGTACGGAAGGCAAGGGCGCCGCGGCCCAGGCTGCGCCTTACAAGCCGATTTCGCCGGGCCAGCTTTATCTCGACGGCAAGGCTTTCGCCTCGGCGCTCGATGCCGTCACTGCGCTCCGCCTGACGCCCTTCAACGAGATGGATGCCGAAGGTCGCCGGGTGGTGACTTTGGAAGCGCATGCCGGCCCGCGCTGGGCCAAAACCCAGGCCGAGGAGAAAGATCGCGACGAGCGCGTCAACGTCTTCGACCTCGTCGTCAAGCACATCGCCGACAAACGCGCGGAAGGCATCAAGGTGCTCGTCACCGGCTGGTCGGCCGGCTCGCTCGATCGGTTGCTGCAGGTGCTCGACGAGCGCGGCCTGAAACGCATCACGCCGATCGACAAACTGGCCGATCTGGAAAAGCTGGAGAAAGGTGAGGCGGCTTCAGCGGTCCTGAGCCTCGAAGCCGGTTTCGAGACCGGCAATATCGCCGTCATCGGCGAGCAGGATATTTTGGGGGACCGCATGGTCCGCCGCGGCAGGCGCCGCAAGCGCGGCGCGGATTTCCTGACCGAAGTCGCCGGTCTCGATGAAGGTTCGCTCGTCGTCCATGCCGAACACGGCATAGGGCGCTTCGTCGGGCTCGTGACTATCGAGGCAGCCGGCGCGCCGCGCGCCTGCCTTGAGCTGCACTATGCCGAACAGGCAAAGCTCTTCCTGCCGGTCGAAAACATCGATCTTCTCTCCCGCTACGGCTCTGATGCGGCGGAAGCCCAGCTCGACAGGCTCGGCGGCGGCGCCTGGCAGGCTCGCAAGGCAAAACTCAAGAAGCGGCTTCTCGACATGGCGGACGACCTGATCCGCATCGCCGCGACACGCATGACGCGCCGCGCGCCGATGCTGACGACGCCGGAAGGGCTCTATGACGAATTCGCCGCCCGTTTCCCCTATGACGAGACGGAAGACCAGGCGAACGCTATCGATGCCGTGCGGGACGATCTTGGCGCCGGCCGGCCGATGGACCGGCTCGTCTGCGGCGATGTCGGCTTCGGCAAGACGGAGGTGGCGTTGCGCGCCGCCTTCTTCGCCGCGATGAACGGCGCCCAGGTCGCGGTCGTCGTGCCGACCACGCTGCTTGCCCGCCAGCACTACAAGACCTTCAAGGAGCGTTTCCGCGGCCTGCCGATCACCATCGCTCACGCTTCCCGCCTCGTCTCCGGCAAAGAGCTTGCCCAGACCAAGAAGGACCTCGCCGAAGGCAAGGTCGATATCGTCGTCGGCACCCATGCGCTGCTCGGCGCCGGCATCAAGTTCGCGAACCTGAGCCTGCTCATCATCGACGAGGAGCAGCATTTTGGCGTCAAGCACAAGGAGCGGCTGAAGGAGCTGAAGAGCGACGTTCACGTCCTGACGCTGTCGGCGACCCCGATCCCCCGCACGCTGCAGCTCGCCATGACCGGCGTGCGCGAACTGTCGCTGATCACCACGCCGCCGATCGACCGCATGGCGGTGCGTACCTTCATTTCGCCTTTCGACCCGCTCGTCATCCGCGAGACGCTGATGCGCGAGCATTACCGAGGCGGCCAGAGCTTCTACGTCTGTCCGCGCGTGGCCGACCTGCCGGAAATCCAGGCCTTTCTGCAGTCCGATGTGCCGGAGCTGAAGGTCGCGGTCGCGCATGGCCAGATGCCGGCCGGCGAGCTCGAGGACATCATGAATGCCTTCTACGACGGCAAGTACGACGTACTTCTGTCGACCACGATCGTCGAATCCGGCCTCGACGTGCCGACCGCCAACACGCTGATCGTCCACCGCGCCGACATGTTCGGTCTGGCGCAGCTCTATCAGCTGCGCGGCCGCGTCGGACGCTCCAAGGTGCGCGCGTTTGCGCTTTTCACCCTGCCGGTCAACAAACCGCTGACGGCCACGGCCGAACGGCGTCTCAAGGTGCTGCAGTCGCTCGACACGCTCGGTGCCGGTTTCCAGCTCGCCAGCCACGACCTCGACATCCGCGGCGCCGGCAACCTGCTCGGCGAGGAACAGTCCGGCCATATCAAGGAAGTGGGTTTCGAACTCTACCAGCAGATGCTGGAAGAGGCGGTCGCCGAGGTGAAGGGCGACGACGAGATCACCGATACCGGCTGGTCGCCGCAGATTTCCGTCGGCATCACCGTGATGATCCCGGAAACCTACGTGCCCGACCTGCATCTGCGCATGGGCCTCTACCGCCGCCTCGGCGAGCTTTCCGAGCTTTCGGAAATCGACGGCTTCGGCGCGGAAATGGTCGACCGGTTCGGTCCCATGCCGCCGGAGGTTCAGAACCTGTTGAAGGTCGTCTACATCAAGTCGCTCTGCCGCAAGGCGAATGTCGAGAAGCTCGATGCCGGCCCGAAGGGAATCGTCGTTTCCTTCCGTGACAAGCAGTTCCCGAACCCCGCCGCACTCGTCGGCTATATCGCCAAGCAGGGCACGCTCGCGAAGATCCGCCCGGACCAGAGCGTGTTTTTGACCCGTGACCTGCCGTCGCCGGAAAAGCGGCTCACGGCCGCCGCACAGGTGATGACGCAGTTTGCGGAACTTGCGAAAACGTGATCACGCCTTCTGATCGGAGGCTTCGGGCGCAATCATCGCGGCCGCCTGTGCGTCCGGCGCGACGGCAACGGGCAGGGGGACATTGCGGACCCGCTCGCGCTGAAGGGTCAGCAGGCCGGAGCCGCATATCAGCAGGATGCCGAGAAGCATCGGGAAATCGACATGGTCGCCGAAGATCAGGTAGCCGAACAGCACGGCCCAGATCATCTGGCTGTATTGCGTCGGGCCGATCATCGCCGCCGGCGCGTAGTTTGCAGCCTTCATCAGGAGAATGGCGGCAAGCGCCGCCAGTAGTCCGAAGCCTGCAAGGTAAAGCCACTGTTCCCAAGTGGGGATACGGAAATCCGCAACCATCAGCACGCCGCAGATGACGAGCACGCCCACAACGCCGGCGCTGTACATCGAGATGTTCTTTTCGGTCGGGCCGATGGCCCGATAGCAGATGATCGAGATGGCGCCGCTCAGGCCGCCGAACACGGCGCCGAGATGGCCGATCGACAGTTCGCGAAAGCCGGGCCTCAGGACGATCAACGTACCGATGAAGCCGATGACCACCGCGCTCCAGCGTTTGATGCCGACCTGCTCTTTCAGGAAGACGACCGACATGATCGTCACGAAGCAGGGCAGCAGGAAGATCAGAACGAAGGCCTCCGCCATCGACAGATGGGTGAAGGCGATGACGCTGCCGATCGTGCCTGCGGCCTGGGCCACGAAACGAAGCAGCCATAGCGCGCGGTTCGAGGTGCGGAACGCATCCGTGACACGGTCGCCCGGCTTCATCAGGAACGGAAATCCCGCAAGACCAAAGACAGCGCCGATGAAAGACGATTGATAGGGGCTGAGCGCGCCATGGATCATTTTCACGCTGGCATCGCTGAAGGCATAGGCGGCAAAGGCCGCGAAGGCGAGCATCACGCCCTTGAAAGCCTGATCGGCGCCTTTCGGTTCGGTCATGATCAGATCATGCCCTTGCGGGCTTCGGCCTTCAGCTTGGCGATTTCGCGCAGCGCGTTTGCGAGGACGTCCGGCGTCTGTGCGCCGCTCACCGCATACTGCCCGTCGATGATGAAGAAGGGCACGCCGGTGACGCCCATCTTCTGCGCAGCGTCGATTTCGGAAAGCACGGCGTCCTTGTCGGCCTCGGTCTTCAGCAGGTTCTCGACGACCTTGCGATCCATTCCAGCCTTCTCGGCGATATCGGCGAGGACCGCGTGGTCGCCGACATTGCGGCCTTCCTCGAAATTCGCTTTGAAGAGCGCAGTCGCGACCTTGTCTTGGATTTCGCGGCCTTCCATCATCGCCCAATGCAACAGGCGGTGCGCGTCGAGCGTATTGGGGCCGATCTTGATCGCCTCGAAATTGTAGCGGATGCCGACCTCCTCTCCGAGCTTTCTCAGCATCGCATGAGCGCGTTCCACTGCATCCTTGCCGCCGAGCTTGGCGGCCAGATCGGCCTGATGGTCGACGCCCTCCGGCGGATGGTCGGGATTGAGCCGGTACGGCCGCCAGTTGATATCGACGCCCACCTCGTCCTGCACGTCGGCGACGGCGAGATCGAGCCGCGCTTTGCCGAGATAGCACCAGGGGCAGACGATATCCGAGACGATGTCGATGGTTACGCGCTCCATGGCGGCGTCCTTTCTTCGGGAAGAGCCGAAAGAGACCGGAATCATTGCGCGCGTTTGTCCCACCAGGTGTTGAGCTGGTAGCCGTAAAGCGGCAGTGTCTCGGGATAGCCGATATAGCTGCGCCGCGCCACCCATTGTTCCGGTATGTGGTAGAGGGGTACCATATAATGGCCGGAAATCAGCATCCGGTCATAGGCCCGCACGGCTGCCTCGAAATCCTCCTTGCTGCGCGCCGTCAGCATCGCTTCGATCAGCCTGTCGAGGTCGGGATCGGCCGTGCCGGCGAAATTGAAGCTGCCCTGCGCATCGCGCGCCGCGGAGCCCCAGCGCCCCAGCTGTTCTACGCCCGGCGAAAGCGATGCCGGATAGGATTTCATGATCATGTCGTAGTCGAACTTGAAGGATCGCGCTTGGTATTGCGCATCGTCGACGGTGCGGATTGCCATCTCGACGCCGATCATCTTCAGCGTTCGCTGATAGGCGATCGCCAGTTTCTCCTGGTCTATCGTCTGGGTCATCACTTCGAAGGCGAACGGCCTGCCGGAGGCGTCCGACATCCTGCCGTTCTTGATCGTATAGCCGCCCTTTTTCAGAAGCTCGACCGCCTCGCGCAGCACTTTGCGATCCGCGCCGGAGCCGTCGGTCTTCGGCAGGCGATAGGTTCCATTGAATACGGCCGGCTCGACCCGGTCCTTGGCCGTCCCGAGGATCTTGAGCTCCCGCTCGCCGGCAGGCTTGCCGAGCGAGGTGAGGGGGGAGTTCTGCCATATGCTCTCGGTGCGGGTATAGGCCCCTTCGAACAGGTTCCTGTTGGCCCATTCGAAATCGAAGGCAAGCGACAGGCCGGCCCGCACGTTCACGTCGGCAAAGATCGGCCGGCGGGTATTGAAGACGAAACCGAGCATGCCGGTCGGCAGTTGCGGCTTGAAGGCATCCTTCACCACGTCGCCGTTGCGGACCGCCGGGAAGTCGTAGGCGCGCGCCCAGTGGGTCGGGCTCCCGTCGGGATAGATGTCGATTTCACCCTTCTTGAAAGCTTCGAACAGCGTGTTTTCCTGCAGGAAATATTCGACCGTGATCTGATCGTAATTGTCGAAGCCGATTTTGGAGGGAATGTCCTTCCCCCAATAATCCGGGTTGCGCTCGTAGACGATGCGCTCTCCGGGCGAGACGGATTTCACACGATAGGGGCCGGAGCCGACCGGGGGTTTCAAAGTCGACTGGTCGAACGTGGCCGGGTCGATGGCGTGCTTGGGCAGGATCGGCGTCGCCGTCGCGAGAATCAGCGGGGATTCGCGATCGGCCTTTTCGTTGAACGTGAAGCGGACGCTGTGTTCGCCGAACTTTTCCATCTTCTCGACGGTCGCCAGCCGGTTCGAAAAGGGGATGCGGCCTTTATCGCGCAGAAGCTCGAACGTGAAGATCACGTCGTCGGGGGTCACCGGCTGGCCATCCGACCATTCGGCTTCGGGATTGAGATTGAACTGAACGAAGGTGCGGTCCTCATCCCATTCGACGCTTTCGGCGAGGAGGCCATAAAGCGAGAAAGGTTCGTCGGCGGAGCGAACCATCAGCGTCTCATAGATGAGGTTTCCGAAGATCGTGTCCCACACCCCTCGGGCAGTCGTACCCATGCTTTTCAGGATGAAGGGATTGAGGCTGTCGAACGTTCCAACGACGCCATAGGTCACTCTGCCGCCCTTCTTCACGGCCGGGTTCACGTAGGTGAAGTGCTTGTAGTCCGGGGCGAGCGCCGGACTGCCGTGCATGGCGATCGCGTGCAGCGGTTCGGCGATTGCGGGCGTGCTCATCAGGAGTGCGGCGATGACGGGAACGAAGCGTCGCATGGGTCTCATGGCGGTGGAATCCTCACTGATTCGCCCGCAAAATAGCGCATGCCGGCAGGGCCACCAACCGCGGCAACGCGCAAAAAAGTGATCGCAGGCGTTAACGTCTTGTCAAAAATGCGAAAGGAGGGCTGGATATCGGCGCGTGCCCGATGTAACAGGGTGGCCGGACGGGCGGGTCATTCAAATGCCTCATTTGACCGACAGGTGACGGGCAGGAATGACACCCCGAGGGATTTGACCGGCGTCGGCCGCACCCAACGGATTTCAGGAGACGGATTTCGTTATGATGTTCAAGGCAACCCAAGTTCTGCGGACGGCAATGTCCGTTCTCGCTCTCTCGATCGGCGCGAGCACGCTGCCGGTTGCAGCCCTTGCACAGGATGCCGCGGCTCCGGCCGCCAGTGCTCCGGGCGCTCCGCTCGGCTGGTTCAAGACCTGCACCAAGCAGGACGACAGCGACCTCTGCGTCGTGCAGAATATCATCGCTGCCCAGAACGGCCAGCTGATCACGGCAGTCGGCCTGATCACCGTCGAAGGCAAAGTCAACCGCAAGATCCTGCAGGTTTCCGTGCCGACCGCGCGTCTGGTGCCGCCCGGCATCGTCATGCAGATCGATGGCGGCAAGGGACAGAAGCTCGACTATGTCGTTTGCCTTCCGGACAAGTGCACGGCGGAAGTGCCGCTGACCGATGCGATGATCGCGAGCCTCAAGAAGGGCAACGAAGTGATCCTCACCTCGATCAACTTCCGTCGCGCGCCGAACCCGATCAAGATTTCGCTCTCCGGCTTCACGGGGGCTTTCGACGGGCCGGCCATGCCGCAGGAGCAGATTGCCCAGAGCCAGCGGAGCCTGGAAGAGGGCATGCAGCGCAAGGCCGAAGAGACGCGCAAGAAGCTGGAAGACGCCCAGAACGCCGCCAAGCAGGGCCAGTAATTCGGGCTAAGCCCGGAAGCGAAGCCCGGCCTCGTGCCGGGCTTTTCGATTCCGGACGCAAAAAAGCGCCGGCTGGAATGCCGACGCCTTCGAAGCCGACGGTGGATCGGATCAGTGGGCCAGGATGATCTTGGGCTTCAGCTGGCCGGACGGACCGCGATCGAAGATCTGATAGACCTGCGGGTTGCGCAGCGGTGCGTCGCTCTCGTCATGCTCCAGGTTCTGCTCCGAAACGTAGGCGACATATTCCGTCTCGTCATTCTCCGCAAGGAGATGGTAGAAGGGTTGGTCCTTGCTCGGCCGGATTTCGGCGGGAATGGCATTCCACCATTCTTCGGTATTGGCGTATTCCGGATCCACATCGAACACGACGCCCCGAAACGGAAAGACCTTGTGGCGGACCACTTCTCCGATGGTAAATTTAGCGTTGCGTTGTTTCATGGTGCGATGTCCTTTCGCAGCCTAATGTGG
This sequence comes from Neorhizobium descurainiae, assembly GCF_051400715.1. Classification (NCBI taxonomy): domain Bacteria; kingdom Pseudomonadati; phylum Pseudomonadota; class Alphaproteobacteria; order Hyphomicrobiales; family Rhizobiaceae; genus Neorhizobium; species Neorhizobium descurainiae. Next base: position 21,548 of record NZ_JBLFFK010000010.1, on the reverse strand, counting down.
GAATAAAATTCTCCGACATCAAGAGAGTAATGCGGGCGCGCGCCCATCGTTCCACCGGATAGACTTAAGGACTTCCAACTCTTCGCGGTTCTGCTGCGGCAGATATCACGCCGCAGAGAACGTCGAGACGCGCATGTTCGGCGAGGGGTAGGCGTACCGGAGGACGTGAGAAAGGCAAGGCCCCAAAATGACGAACGGCGGGCTTTTGCACCCGCCGTTCCGGAGAAGGAGGCGCGGCGAACCGCGCCCGATCGGGCTCAGGCCGAATAGTACATGTCGAATTCGACCGGATGCGGCGTCATTTCGAAGCGCATGACTTCCGTCATCTTGAGCTCGATATAGGCATCGATCTGGTCGTCGTCGAAGACGCCGCCGGCCGTCAGGAACTTGCGGTCGCGATCGAGGTTGTCGAGCGCCTCACGCAGCGAGCCGGAAACGGTCGGGATCTTCTTCAGTTCCTTCGGCGGCAGGTCGTAGAGATCCTTGTCCATGGCCTTGCCGGGATGGATCTTGTTCTTGATGCCGTCGAGGCCGGCCATCAGCATGGCGGCGAAGCCGAGATAGGGGTTAGCCAGCGGATCGGGGAAACGGACTTCCACGCGCTTCGACTTCGGACCGGAGCCGAACGGAATGCGGCACGATGCCGAACGGTTGCGGGCCGAATAGGCCAGGAGGACCGGCGCTTCGTAACCCGGAACGAGACGCTTGTAGGAGTTCGTGGTCGGGTTTGTGAAGGCGTTGATCGCCTTGGCGTGCTTGATGATGCCGCCGATATAGTAAAGGCAGCTCTCGGAAAGGCCCGCATATTCGTCGCCCGCGAAGGTCGGCTTGCCGTCCTTCCAGATCGACTGGTGCACGTGCATGCCCGAGCCGTTGTCGCCGAAGATCGGCTTCGGCATGAAGGTCGCGGTTTTGCCATAGGCGTTGGCGACCTGGTGAACGACGTATTTGTAGATCTGGATCTTGTCGGCGTTGCGCACCAGCGTGTCGAACTTAACGCCGAGCTCGTGCTGGGCGGCGGCCACTTCGTGGTGGTGCTTTTCGACGACCACGCCCATTTCGGCGAGCACGGTCAGCATTTCGGAACGCATGTCCTGGAGGCTGTCGACCGGAGGAACCGGGAAATAGCCGCCTTTGACGCGCGGACGATGGCCGAGATTGCCGGTCTCGTAATCGGTATCGTCGTTGGAGGGCAGTTCGGAGGAGTCGAGCTTGAAACCGGTATTGTACGGGTCGGCCTTGTACTTGACGTCGTCGAAGACGAAGAACTCCGGCTCGGGGCCGACAAAGACGGTGTCGCCGATGCCGGAAGCCTTCAGATAGGCTTCGGCCTTCTTGGCTGTGCCGCGCGGATCGCGGTTATAGGCTTCGCCCGAAATCGGATCGAGGATGTCGCAGAAGATGACCATGGTCGACTGGGCGAAGAACGGGTCCATGTGAACCGTCGCCGGATCGGGCATCAGCACCATGTCCGACTCGTTGATGGCCTTCCAGCCGGCAATCGAGGAACCGTCGAACATGACGCCGTCGGCGAACATATCCTCGTCGACCGACGCAATGTCCATGGTGACGTGCTGCAGCTTGCCGCGCGGGTCGGTGAAGCGCAGATCCACGAACTTGACGTCGTTTTCCTTGATTTGTTTCATGATTTCGCTTGCGCTCGTCATATGACCTTCCTCGATGTAAGATGACGATTGTGAGACCCGGGCCGGCGGCCGTAAGGCGGATTAGATGGCGTCTATACCGGTTTCGCCGGTGCGGATGCGGATGACTTCCTCCACATTGGAGACGAATATCTTGCCGTCCCCGATCCGTCCAGTCTGCGCGGCATTCCGTATGGCTTCGATGACCGCATCGGCATTCTCGTCCGCCAGGACGACCTCGACCTTCACCTTCGGCAGAAAGTCGACGACATATTCCGCGCCGCGATAGAGCTCGGTATGGCCCTTCTGACGGCCAAAACCCTTGGCCTCGGTCACGGTGATCCCCTGCAAGCCGACTTCCTGAAGGGCTTCCTTCACCTCGTCGAGCTTGAAAGGCTTGATGATCGCTTCGATCTTTTTCATGAGAAACTATCTCTCCGCTTCTCCCTTGAAGCAGGCCTCTACCCGCTCGGCCATGCCAATGCAGATATCGTGCCAAACTCTGACGCCACATTCAAAAAGATAATGTGATTTTGCATCAATTCCCTGCATAAGCGAGGGCCCCGTGGCAAAAATGTTTCCGCTTTGCCGGATATTGTGCGTTGCGGTGCAAAAATCGGATTTTTTTGACGATTTTCTGAAAGTTGAGATCGTGCAAATGTTGATGGAGTCATGAATTTATTTTAAGCATTTGCATAAATTTTAATCGATACGGGCGTTCGGAACGACGCTTGTTTTCTGATCGTCTTTCCGTTCAATAGCGAAGATGAACCTTTCGCTCGATCATATCCTTTTGACCCCCGATGCGATGGCCGCAGCAGACGCTGCCTCGGCCCGGTCCGGCATTCCGTCCTTCGACCTGATGGAGCGGGCAGGGCAGGCGGTGGCAGCGGCCGCGCTTCGGCATTTCCCCGGCGCGCTCCGCTTCGCCGTGCTGTGCGGCCCCGGCAACAATGGCGGCGACGGCTACGTCGCCGCCCGGGTGCTTGCCGAATCCGGTGCAGCCGTCGCCCCCTTTCATATCGGCGATCCGGGAAAGCTGAAGGGCGATGCCAAACAGGCGCGCGACCTCTGCCGCCTGCCATCCGAGCCGCTGGAAAAATACCGGCCGAAGACTGGCGACGTGATAGTCGATGCGCTGTTCGGTGCTGGTCTCACGCGCGCCGTACCCGATATCGTCTCGGATGTGATCCGCGCGGTAGATGATCTGGATATCCCCGTCCTTGCGGTCGATCTTCCCTCCGGCCTCTGCGGACGGCGGGGCGTGCCGCTCGGCGCCGCCTTTCAGGCAAGGCACACGATTACGTTCATGACCCGCAAGCCCGGTCATCTTCTGCTGCCGGGCAGAGCGCTGTGCGGCGATGTCGAAGTTTTCGATATCGGCATTCCGGCCCGCATCGTCCGATCCGTCGCCGGGAAGGTCAGAGAGAATGCGCCGGCGCTGTGGCGCGATCTTCTGCCGGCGCCGGCAGAGGACACTCATAAGTACCGGCGGGGGCATCTGGCGGTCTTTTCAGGGCCGGCCGGGCGGACGGGAGCCGCACGGCTTTCAGCAATGGCGGGCCTGAAGGCAGGCGCGGGGCTCGTGACCGTCGCGTCCCCCGGCGATGCCATGCCCGTCAACGCCAATTCGCTCACCGCGATCATGCTGCATCAGGTTGATACGGTCGGCGATCTCGAAGACTGGCTGCAGACCGCAAAGCTCGCCGCCTTTGTGCTCGGACCGGGGTTTGGTATCGGAGAGAGGGCCCGGAAGTTCGCGCTGGCGCTGAAGGACCGGCCGCTGGTGCTCGATGCCGACGGCATCACATCTTTCAAGGACAACCCGCCGGAACTGTTCGATGCCTTCGCGCCTGGCAAAACCCGTTTGGTGCTGACGCCGCATGAGGGCGAATTTTCCCGGCTCTTTCCCGATCTCGCCGCCGACGAAAACCTGAGCAAGGTGGAAAAGGCGGCAAAGGCCGCCGAACGCGCCCATGCCGCGATCGTCTACAAGGGCGCCGACACGGTGATCGCAAGCCCCGATGGCCGCGCCTACATCAACGCCAACGGCCCGCCCTGGCTGGCGACGGCCGGCTCCGGAGACGTGCTCGCCGGAATGATCGGCGCGTTGCTGGCCCAGGGCATGCCGGCTTTCGACGCCGCCGCCGCGAGCGTCCATCTGCATGGCGAGGCGGCCAAGCGGGCGGGCAGGGGCATGACGGCCGAAGACCTTGCCGCCCATGCGGGTGTGAGCCTCGGCGTTTAATTCTTGCCTTCCAGCAACTCGCGCATCGCGATCGCGCCATGGGGCGCATTCACCTTGCCTTCATGGATGAAGAAGGCAAAGACATCGCGCCGCTTATTCTCGACCTTGCGGGCTGCATCGATCAGCGGCAGGTCGTCCGGCACGCCGCCCTCCGCCCAGGTTTCAAGCCGCTTCGCCCAGGCCTTCATATCCTTTTCCGGATAGCAGGTCTTGATGTCGTCAGAACCCTTCTGCAGACGGGCGTAGACGAAATCCGCCGTCACGTCGGCGATCATCGGATATTCGAAATGATCGGCGCAGACCGGTGCGATATTGTATTTGGAAAGCAGCGCGACGAATTCCGGCACCTTGAAACTGTCGTGGCGGACTTCCACCACATGAGTCAGGTTCAGCCCGTCCAGCTTGTTCGGCAGCAGTTTCAGAAAGGCTTCGAAATCGTCCGGCTCGAATTTCTTGGTCGGCGCGAACTGCCAGAGCAGCGGGCCGAGATGGTCGCCAAGCTCCGTCAGGCCCTGGCCAAGGAACTTCTCAATCGACTCCCCCGCTTCCGCAAGAATCTTGCGATTGGTGGTGAAACGGCTCGCCTTCAGCGAAAAGATGAAACCTTCCGGCACGTCGGCCGCCCATTTGGCGAAGGTTTCGGGTTTCTGCGAGCCGTAATAGGTGCCGTTGACCTCGATGACCTTGAGCTTGCTCGCGGCATATTCGAGCTGCTTCTTCTTCGGCAGTTTTTCCGGATAGAACGTGCCTTCCCACGGCTCGAAGGTCCAGCCACCGATGCCCGTCCGAATAGTGCCGGCTTTCGTCATAAACTCCTCCCGATGCGGACGACTATTCCGCCGCTTCCACCTTCTTGGCCGGCCGGCGTTCCAGCAATTCCTTGAGGAACTGACCGGTATAGGACCGCTTTTCCTTGATGATCTGTTCGGGCGTACCGGTCGCGACGATCTCGCCACCGCCGGTGCCGCCTTCCGGACCGATGTCGATGATCCAGTCCGCCGTCTTGATGACTTCGAGATTGTGCTCGATCACCACCACGGAATTGCCCTGGTTCACCAGTTCGTGCAGCATTTCCAGGAGCTTGGCGACGTCGTGGAAATGCAGGCCGGTCGTCGGCTCGTCCAGGATGTAAAGGGTGCGGCCGGTCGAACGCTTCGACAGTTCCTTGGCTAGCTTGACGCGCTGCGCCTCGCCACCTGAAAGCGTATTGGCCTGCTGGCCGACCTTGATATAGCCGAGGCCGACATCGAAGAGCGACTGCAGCTTGTCGCGCACCGCCGGCACCGCCGAAAAGAACTCGACGCCTTCCTCCACCGTCATGTCCAGCACGTCGGCGATCGACTTGCCCTTGAAGGTGACGTCCAGCGTCTCGCGGTTGTAGCGTTTGCCGTGGCAGACGTCGCAGGTGACGTAGACGTCCGGCAGGAAATGCATCTCGATCTTGATGACGCCGTCGCCCTGGCAGGCTTCGCAGCGTCCGCCCTTGACGTTGAAGGAGAACCGGCCGGGCTGATAGCCGCGCGCCTTGGCCTCCGGGAGCCCCGCGAACCAGTCGCGGATCGGCGTGAAGGCGCCGGTATAGGTCGCAGGGTTGGAGCGCGGCGTGCGGCCGATCGGCGACTGGTCGATATCGATCACCTTGTCGATGAACTCGAAACCGTCGATCCGGTCGTGTTCCGCGGGAATTTCGCGGGCACCCATGACGCGCCGGGCCGCCGCTTTGTAAAGCGTCTCGATCAGGAAGGTGGATTTTCCGCCGCCCGAAACCCCCGTCACCGCCGTGAAGACGCCGAGCGGCACGGATGCCGTGACATTCTTCAGGTTGTTGCCGCGTGCGCCGAAAACCTTGATCTCCTTGCCCTTCTTCGGCTTGCGGCGCTCGTCCGGCACCGGCACGCCGAGTTCGCCCGAGAGATATTTGCCGGTCAGCGATTTCGGATTGGCCATGACCTCGTTCGGCGACCCCTGAGCGACAACCGTGCCGCCATGGACGCCGGCTGCCGGCCCTATGTCGACCACGTAGTCGGCCGTCAGGATCGCGTCCTCGTCATGCTCGACGACGATCACCGTGTTGCCGATGTCGCGCAGGTGCTTCAGCGTATCGAGCAGCCGGGCGTTGTCCCGCTGGTGCAGGCCGATCGACGGTTCGTCGAGCACGTAGAGCACGCCCGTGAGGCCCGAGCCGATCTGCGAAGCGAGCCGGATGCGCTGGCTCTCGCCGCCGGAAAGCGTGCCGGAATTTCGGGACAGACTGAGATAATCAAGGCCGACATCGTTCAAAAAACGCAGACGCTCGCGGATCTCCTTGAGAATGCGCACCGCAATTTCGTTCTGCTTGGCGTTCAGTTCGGCCGGCAGCACTTCGAACCAATCGCGCGCCGCCTTGATCGACATTTCGGTGACTTCGCCGATATGCAGCTTGTTGATCTTGACCGCAAGCGCTTCCGGCTTCAGGCGGTAGCCGTTGCAGGCCGGGCAGGGGGCGGCGGACATGTAGCGTTCGATATCCTCGCGCGCCCAGGCGGAATCCGTCTCCTTCCAGCGGCGTTCGAGGTTCGGCACAATGCCTTCGAAATTCTTCACCGTCTTGTAGGAACGGGCACCATCGGCATAGTGGAACTCGATCTTCTCCTCGGTTCCGTGCAGGATCGCTTGTCTCGCCTCCTCGGAAAGCTCGTTCCAGCGGCTCGAGAGCTTGAAGCCGAAGACCTTGCCGAGCGCCTCCAGCGTTTGGTTGTAATAGGGCGATGCGGATTTCGCCCAGGGCGAGATCGCCCCGTCGCGCAGCGTGCGGGCAGGTTCCGGCACGATCAGCGCCTCATCGACCTTCTGCTGCGAGCCGAGACCGTCGCAGGTCGGGCAGGCGCCGAAGGGATTGTTGAACGAGAAGAGCCGCGGCTCGATCTCGGGAATGGTGAAGCCGGAAACCGGGCAGGCGAATTTTTCCGAAAACAGCACGCGCTCATGCGTCTCGTTGAGCGACTTGTTGGCCGAGCCGCCGGCTGCGGTCTCTTCCGGCGGCAGCGGCTTGTCGGCGAATTCCGCGACCGCCAGCCCGTCGGCGAGCTTCAGCGAGGTTTCGAGACTGTCGGCCAGGCGCGCGCCGATATCGGACCGCACCACGAGACGGTCTACCACCACGTCGATATCGTGCTTGTATTTCTTGTCGAGCGCCGGAACGTCGGCGATCTCATAGAACTGGCCGTCGACTTTGACGCGCTGAAACCCCTTTTTCATCAGGTCGGCGAGTTCCTTCTTGTACTCGCCCTTGCGGCCGCGGATCATCGGGGCCAGGATATAAAGGCGCGTTCCCTCCTCGAAGGCAAGCACGCGGTCGACCATCTGGCTCACCGTCTGACTTTCGATCGGCAGGCCCGTCGCCGGCGAATAGGGCACGCCGACGCGGGCGAAAAGCAGGCGCATGTAGTCGTAGATTTCGGTGACCGTGCCGACGGTCGAACGCGGGTTGCGCGAGGTCGTCTTCTGCTCGATCGAAATCGCCGGCGAAAGCCCGTCGATCTGATCGACATCCGGCTTCTGCATCATCTCCAGAAACTGCCGGGCATAGGCCGACAGGCTTTCCACATAGCGCCGCTGACCCTCGGCATAGATCGTGTCGAAGGCGAGCGACGATTTGCCGGAGCCGGAAAGGCCCGTCATGACGATCAGCGAATTGCGCGGCAGATCGAGATCGATGCCCTTCAAATTGTGCTCGCGCGCACCACGTATGGAAATGGTCTTCAGTTCACTCATCGTCATACTCATCGGGGAGGATTGAAGGTCCTTATGTAGTGATTGATGCGCGCCTGTCGAGACGAAACTGCTGCGATGCAGCGCCGTTCCGAGTCGGTTGACAGCACTATAGGAATAAATTAGAACAAATAAAGAACAAATTTGCCTGTGGATTAAAAATCATGGGCGCCCAACGGATCGGGCCGATGGGTTAAAGTGATGGGATTGGTTCAAGGCCGTGGGATGCGGCGGACAAGGTGAGAGTTATGGCTGGTAGCGTGAACAAGGTCATCCTGGTGGGAAATGTCGGGGCCGATCCGGAAATCCGCCGCACACAGGACGGCCGGCCGATCGCCAACCTGCGAATTGCGACTTCCGAGACCTGGCGCGACCGCAATTCGGGCGAGCGCCGTGAGAAGACCGAATGGCATACTGTCGTCGTCTTCAACGAAGGCCTCTGCAAGGTCGTCGAGCAATATGTGAAGAAGGGCGCCAAGCTTTACATCGAGGGCCAGTTGCAGACCCGCAAGTGGCAGGACCAGAGCGGCAATGACCGTTACTCGACGGAAGTGGTGCTGCAGGGCTTCAATTCGACGCTGACGATGCTGGATGGCCGTGGCGAAGGCGGCGGCGATCGCGGTGGTTACGGCGGCGGTGGCGGCCGCATCGGCAATGATTTCGGCGGCGGCGACGATTTCGGTGGCGGAAACGACTACGACCGCCGGCCGTCCGGCGGTGCGAGCCGCGGCGGCAGCCAGCCGCCGGCCGCCGGGGGCAATTTCTCGCGCGATCTCGACGACGATATTCCGTTCTAATCCGGTCTAGCCGCAGAACTCATTTGCGTTTTGACATTCGGGGAAGTGTTTGCGATTTCCCCGAATGGTTTTCAGGCGGCCGCTTTGTCAGCCAGCATGGCCACCATCACGTCGGATTGCGACAGGATGCCGACCAGCTTGTTGTTCTCCCGCGTCACCGGCAGGTAGTGCAGGCCTTCCTCGGCGAAGATGATCATCGCGTTGGCGATCGGTGTATCCGGGCGGACGGTTTTCACCGGCGTCGTCATGATGTCCTTTACCGTGTCGTTCGGAGCGCTGGCGCCGGACAGCACGAGGCGGAGCCGCTGGCCGAAGCCGATCTTCGGCCGTCCGTTGGTCCAGCGCGCCTTGTCCAGAAAATCCGTCTGGGTGACGATGCCGACCACTTCGGCGCGGTCGTTGGTGACCGGCAGGGCCTTGAAATGGTGGGAGCGCATCAGGTCGTGTGCTTCCTTCAGCGTATTGTCGGGCGCCACGGCCACCACGTCGCGGGACATGATGCTGGCGCAGTCGAAATGGCCGGCGCGCCGGCGATAGGATCGCAGCTCCGTCCGCCGCAGGATCGTTTCGAGATCGTCGCGGTCGATGTCGAGGAATTCGTCATATTCCTTCAGCACCTCGTCCAGATCGGCGGAGGTGAAGCCGATCCGCTGGATCGGGGCAAGGTCCCTGGTACCGTGGTCCGTCGATAGCTTGACTGCATGCGGATAGGCGCGGCCGGTCAGATTGTTGAAGATCAGCGCCAGCACCACGAGAGCCAGCGAATTGCCGGCGACCGGCCACAGCACGAAACCGTAACCTAATTCATGGATGGCCGGCCCGCCGAGCACGGCGGTGAGCGCGATCGCTCCGCTCGGCGGATGCAGGCAGCGGAACGTCATCATCGCAGCGATCGCCACGCCGATCGCCAGCGCGGATGCCAGGAACAGGTCGCCGATGAGCAGAGCAGCCGTCACACCGACCAGCGCTGCGATCGTGTTGCCGCAGAGGATCGACCAGGGTTGGGCGAGCGGGCTCGACGGGACGGCGAACAGCAGCACGGCCGAGGCGCCCATCGGTGCGATCAGGGCCGGAAGCGACGCGTCCGCCCGCAAAGCCAGGCTGCCCAGCAGACCGGTCACCAGGATGCCGGCAAGCGCGCCAAGCGCGGCGCGCAACCGTTCCCTTGCGCTGACGGGTGGGGTTTCCGGCAAGAGTCGGCGCAGGATGGGGCGCATTGATGCAAAACCTTCGATTCCGTTCGGTGCATCGGCTTTTAACAGAAAACACCGCTCCGTCATGGGGTTCTTGCAGCTTTCAGAGATTGAACGCGGAGCGCACACCGTCGACCACGAACTGGACGGAAAGCGCAGCGAGGATGACCCCGAGCAGGCGGGTGAGGATGGCCCGGCCGGTGACGCCGAGGAAGCGGTCGAGGCGCTCGGCGATCAGCAGGGTCACGTAGACGAGCGCCATGATCAGCGCAATGACGCCGATCAGCAGCGCCCGGTCGGCGGGGCCGGGGAAAGTGCCGGCGAGCAGCACCGTGGCGGAGATCGCGCCCGGCCCGGCGATCAAGGGCAGGGCGAGCGGAAAGACCGCGATATTATGAATATGGTCGATGGTGATTGCCGCCTGGGAAGTCTTTTCCTTCCGCTCCTGGCGTCTTTCGAAGACCATTTCGAAGGAGATCCAGAAGAGCAGCATGCCGCCTGCGATGCGGAAGGCGCCGATCGAAATGCCGAGAAGCCCGAGCACGCTCGAACCGAAGAGCGCGAAGACCGCCAGTATGCCGAAGGCGATCAGCGAGCCGCGGAAGGCGACCTGGCGGCGCTGAGGTGCCGTCATGCCGACGGTGAGGCCCAGGAAGACCGGTGCGAGCCCTGGCGGGTCGAGTGTCACGAGCATCGTCGTGAGCGCATTGATCAGCATGTCAGGCGTCGCCATGTCTTCCCCCGTCCGGCTGCAGTTCTTGCAGTCTCATGCGAAGATTGTTAGGACAGGTGTGCGGTTTAGGGAAGCCTGCAACGGGCTTTCGAAAATAAGGCGGCATCCTGCCAAAGATGCCTGGAAAACACCGCAAAAGCTGTTCAAAACCACTGTGGAAATTGGCGCTCGGAACCGCTTTCCGCTATAAGACAACCAACTGATTCCGAACAGAGATCGTGATCCGATTTGACTGAGCAAAGCACACCCGGCGGCGGAAAGCTGCCTCCAGGCATCGAACCCATTTCCATCATGGAAGAGATGCAGCGGTCCTATCTCGATTACGCCATGAGCGTGATCGTGAGCCGCGCCCTTCCGGACGTCCGTGACGGATTGAAGCCTGTCCACCGGCGCATCCTTTACGGCATGTCGGAACTCGGCATCGACTGGAACAAGAAATACGTCAAATGCGCCCGTGTCACCGGAGACGTGATGGGTAAATACCATCCCCACGGCAACCTGGCGATCTATGACGCGCTCGCCCGCATGGCGCAGGACTGGTCGCTCCGCCTGCCGCTGATCGACGGCCAAGGTAATTTCGGCTCGATCGACGGAGACCCTCCGGCGGCCGAGCGTTATACCGAATGTCGCCTTGAGAAGGCGGCCCATTCTCTGCTCGACGACCTCGACAAGGAAACCGTCGATTTCCGCGACAACTATGACGGCACGCTCTCCGAGCCCGTCGTGCTGCCGGCGAAGTTTCCGAACCTGCTCGTCAACGGCGCGGGCGGCATCGCCGTCGGCATGGCGACCAACATTCCGCCGCACAACCTTTCGGAGGTCATCGACGGCTGCATCGCCATGATCGACAATCCGGCGATCGAATTGCCGGAGCTGATGCAGATCATCCCCGGTCCTGATTTCCCGACCGGCGCCCTGATCCTCGGCCGTTCCGGCATCAGGGCGGCTTACGAGACGGGCCGCGGCTCGATCATCATGCGCGGACGGGCGACCATAGAGCCCATGCGCGGCGACCGGGAGCAGATCATCGTCACCGAGGTTCCCTACCAGGTGAACAAGGCCGCGATGGTCGAGAAGATCGGCGAACTGGTGCGCGAGAAGCGTATCGAGGGCATTTCCGACCTGCGCGACGAGAGCGACCGCCAGGGCTACCGCGTCGTGGTCGAGCTGAAGCGCGATGCCAACGCGGAAGTGATCCTCAATCAGCTTTACCGTTATACGCCGCTGCAGACCTCGTTCGGCTGCAACATCGTGGCGCTGAACGGCGGCAAGCCGGAACAGCTCACCCTGATCGACATGCTGAAGGCCTTCGTGTCCTTCCGCGAGGACGTGGTGAGCCGGCGCACGAAATACCTGCTGCGCAAGGCCCGCGAGCGGGCCCACGTTTTGGTGGGCCTGGCGATTGCGGTTGCGAACATCGACGAGATCATCCTGCTGATCCGTCGTGCGCCCGATCCGCAGACGGCGCGCGAACAGTTGATGACCCGTCGTTGGCCGGCTCAGGATGTCGAGGCGCTGATCCGCCTGATCGACGATCCGCGCCACAAGATCAACGAGGACGGCACCTACAATCTTTCGGAAGAGCAGGCGCGCGCCATCCTCGAACTGCGCCTTGCCCGTCTCACCGCTCTCGGCCGGGACGAGATCGGCGACGAGCTGAACAAGATCGGCGCCGAGATCAGCGATTATCTCGATATCCTGTCGTCGCGCCTGCGCATTCTGCAGATCGTCAAGGACGAGCTGGCCGCCGTGCGCGACGAGTTCGGCACGCCGCGCCGTACCGAGATCATGGAAGGCGGTCCGGATATGGACGATGAGGACCTCATCGCCCGCGAGGACATGGTCGTCACCGTATCGCATCTCGGCTATATCAAGCGCGTTCCGCTCGGCACCTATCGGGCCCAGCGCCGCGGCGGCAAGGGCCGGTCCGGCATGGCGACGCGCGACGAGGATTTCGTCACGCGCCTGTTCGTGGCCAATACCCATACGCCGGTGCTGTTCTTCTCCTCGCGCGGCATCGTCTACAAGGAGAAGGTCTGGCGCCTGCCGATCGGGACGCCGCAGTCGCGCGGCAAGGCGCTGATCAACATGCTGCCGCTGGAAGCCGGCGAGCGCATCACGACGATCATGCCGCTGCCCGAGGACGAAGCGACCTGGGATAATCTGGACGTCATGTTCTCGACCACGCGCGGCACCGTCCGGCGCAACAAGCTGTCGGACTTCGTTCAGGTGAACCGCAACGGCAAGATCGCCATGAAGCTCGAGGAGGAGGGCGACGAGATCCTCTCCGTCGAGACCTGCACGGGGCCGAATCCCGATCTCAACGAGCCCGGCGACGACGTGCTTCTGACGACGGCGCTCGGCCAGTGCATACGCTTCCCTGTGGACGACGTCCGCGTCTTCGCCGGCCGCAATTCGATCGGCGTGCGCGGCATCACGCTCGGCGAGGGCGACCGCATCATCTCCATGACCATCGTCGGCCATGTGGATGCGGAGCCTTGGGAGCGTGCAGCCTATCTCAAGCGCTCGGCCGCCGAGCGGCGCGCCGCGGGCGTCGACGAGGAGGATATCGCGCTGGTCGGGGAGGAGGTCACCGAAGGGGGACAGCTTTCCGACGAACGTTACGAGGAGCTGAAGGCACGCGAAGAGTTCGTGCTGACGGTCTCGGAAAAGGGGTTTGGAAAGCGTTCGTCCTCCTACGATTTCCGCACCTCGGGCCGTGGCGGCAAAGGCATCCGTGCCACCGACACATCCAAGACGGCGGAGATCGGCGAACTGGTCGCCGCTTTCCCCGTCGAAGAGAACGACCAGATCATGCTCGTTTCCGATGGCGGCGTGCTGATCCGCGTGCCCGTCAACGGCATCCGTATCGCCAGCCGCGCGACCAAGGGGGTCACGATCTTCTCCACCGCCAAGGACGAGAAGGTGGTCTCGGTCGAACGCATCAGCGAGCCGGAAGGCGATGAGGAAAACGGCAACGGTCTGCCGGAAGAGATCACGGCCGAGACTGGCGATCTGGGTGCCGCTCCGGAAGAGGGCCCGAATGACGAGGGGGTGGCTGAATAAGCCGCACCTCTTTCGGCAGATGAACGAACTGAAAAGCCGGAGGACGAAAGTCCTCCGGCTTTTGTTTGAACCGGGCGCGACGGGAATCTGCGAACCGGTCCGCTACTGTGAAAATCGTCAGAATGCGCTGTGGCGGCGCGCGAAATCCCTGAAATCCTTCATGTCTTCGCGCTCGCGGCGAAGCTCGGAAATCGTGGAGGCCACGGATGCCACGAACATGATGCTGATTAAACCTGCCAGTACAGTCAACGTCACGAACATGGTCATCCCTTCTTGTTCGTATCCGCCTCAGTAATAGGAAAGATCGGTATAACGACCCGTTACCTGCGGATAATTCAAATCTGTCAACTCGGATTTATCTTGATAAAGGGTTACTGTTGCCGTCAGCATCACAGCGATCATTGCCGTCCATACCAGATTGATCATGGTGATCTTGTCCGGCATGATCGTTTTCCTTTTCGCGATCATCTCCGTCTGTCCTTCTTGTTTGCCTGAACGCGCGCCGCGCAAACAGGTTCCACCGCATTTTGAGAGAAACTTATCCGGCTTGCTCTGAAGCGTCCTTGAATGCTTCGTTCATCTGGCGTTCAGAATTCGAACCGTTTCACGGCTCTTCCGGAGCGAGGAAGAAAAGCACGACCTCGATGAAAAGTGACAAGGCAACAGCGCCTATCACCACCACGGCCAGCATCTTCCTGTTGTTCTCCCGCGATACGGACGGGTCTTCGTGCCCGCCACGATGCCTATGAAACCATAGCGCCGCTGAAACGCCCTTGAACGGGCCGTTCATCTCTCGTTCAGAATAGGAGCCTTGCGGCGGCGGAACTTCCGTGACAAAAGGCGCAGAAAATATCCGCTGAAACAGGTCCGGACGCCGGCATGACCACTGCTTTTTACCCGGGTTCTTTCGATCCGATGACGAACGGTCATCTGGACGTGCTCGTGCAGGCGCTGAATGTCGCCGACAAGCTCATCGTCGCGATCGGCATTCATCCAGGCAAGGCGCCGATGTTCTCGTTCGAGGAAAGGGCGGAGCTGATCCGTGCCTCGCTCGAAGAGGTATTGCCCGGGCGCGCGGACAGCCTTTCCGTCGTCGCCTTCGACAGGCTGGTCGTCGATGCAGCCCGCGCCAGCGGTGCGACGCTGCTGATCCGGGGCTTACGCGACGGCACCGATCTCGACTATGAGATGCAGATGGCGGGCATGAACCGGCAGATGGCGCCGGACATCCAGACCGTCTTCCTGCCGGCGGGCGTCGCCACCCGCCCCATTACCGGCACATTGGTCCGGCAGATCGCTGCCATGGGCGGCGATGTCAGCGCCTTCGTACCCGGCGCAGTCCTCGCAGCCCTCAATAGCAAGCTGAAACGCTGATCGTTTCCGAACCCCGGAGTTCCCATGAAACTGTTTCGTCTCGCCGCCGTTGGCGCATTTGCTCTCGCTTCGATGATCCTACCATCCGTCGCCGCGTCGGCCGACACGCTCACCGTCCAGCTCAAGGACGGGCCTGTGGTGATCGAGCTCATGCCGGACGTGGCGCCCAAGCATGTGGCGCAGGTCGAGGCGCTCGCGGCCAAGGGCGCTTACGACAACGTCGTCTTCCATCGTGTGATCGACGGCTTCATGGCGCAGACCGGTGACGTTCAATTCGGCAAGGAAGGCGGTCCGAGCTACAATCCGGCCCGCGCCGGCACGGGCGGCTCCGACCTCCCGGACCTGCCTGCCGAGTTCTCGAAAGTGCCGTTCGAACGGGGCACCGTCGGCATGGCGCGCGCCCAGGATCCGAATTCCGCCAATTCACAGTTCTTCATCATGTTCGACGAAGGTGCTTTCCTGAACGGCCAGTATACGGTCATCGGCAAGGTCGTGTCGGGCATGGAATTCGTCGACAAAATAAAGCGCGGCCAGGGCCCCAACGGCGAAGTGACGGACCCCGACAAGATGATCAAGGTCTCCGTCGGCAAGAAGTAATGAACCAAGGCGTTAAGTCGGACGACATGTCTGCCGCCTCGAAAGGAGAAGCAAATGGCCGAGATCAAGGATCCGGAAAACACCCTCATCATGGAAACCACCAAGGGCAAGGTCGTCATCTCGCTCCTGCCTGACCTGGCGCCTGGCCACGTCGCCCGCATCAAGGAGCTTGCCCGCGATAAAGCCTATGACGGCGTCGTTTTCCACCGCGTCATCGCCGATTTCATGGCTCAGACGGGGGACGTGAAGTTCGGCAAGCAGGGCGCCGAAAGCTTCAACCCGGCCCGCGCCGGCATGGGCGGCTCGGACAAGCCGGACCTGAAGGCGGAATTCTCCGCTGTTCCGCATGTGCGCGGCACCTGCTCCATGGCCCGCTCGCAGAACCCGAACTCGGCCAATTCGCAGTTCTTCATCTGCTTCACGGATGCCCCGTGGCTGAACAAGCAGTACACGGTCTGGGGCCAGGTCATCGAAGGCATGGACAATATCGACCAGATCAAGAAGGGCGAGCCGGTCAAGGATCCGGATTCCATCGTGTCGCTTCGTGTTGCCGCGGACGTCTGATCCGATCTGAATTCATGGCCCGCTCCGTCTCTCGGCGGGGCGGGTTTCGCTTTTCTGGAAGTTTAAGCCCGAATGCGTGTCGATCTGTTCGATTTCGATCTGCCGGAGGAAAGCATCGCGCTGAGGCCCGCGAGCCCGCGCGACAGCGCCCGGCTGCTTGTCGTCCGGCCGGATGGTGAGCCTGTTCTTTCCGATCATCGCGTATCGGAGCTGCCCGGCTTTCTGAAATCGGGCGATGCTCTGGTCTTCAACGATACCAAGGTCATTCCCGCCCAGCTCGAAGGAATTCGCCACCGGGAAGGGGCGGGCGGTCAACAGGTTTCCGCAACGCTCCACATGCGCACCGCGCCGGATGTCTGGAAAGCCTTCGCCAAGCCGGGAAAACGCATCAAGATCGGCGACCGCATCGAGTTCGGTCCCCAGTCTGGCTATGCCGGGAGCGCCTGCCTTCTCGGTTCGCTTGCTGCGACCGTCGAGGAGAAGGGCGAGGGCGGCGAGGTGACGCTGCGCTTCGACCTGTCCGGCCCGGCGCTTGACGAGGCGATCATGGCGGTCGGCCATATGCCGCTGCCGCCCTATATCGCCGCCAAGCGGCCGGAAGACGACCGGGACCGCAAGGATTATCAGACCATTTACGCCCGTGAGGAGGGCGCCGTCGCGGCCCCGACGGCCGGTCTGCATTTCACGCTGGAACTCTTCGCCGCGCTCGACGCCGCCGGCATCGAACGGCATTTCGTCACGTTGCATGTCGGGGCGGGCACCTTCCTGCCGGTGAAGGCAGACGACACGACAGAGCACAAGATGCATCAGGAGATCGGCTATGTCGGCGCCGAGACGGCCGCGCGGCTGAATGCCGTGAAGCGAAGGGGCGGGCGCATCGTATGCGTCGGCACGACCTCGCTGCGCCTGATCGAAAGCGCTGCCGCCGAGGACGGCACGATAAAACCTTGGAGCGGCCCCACTGGCATCTTCATCACGCCCGGCTACCGTTTCAAGGCCGTGGACATGCTGATGACCAACTTCCATCTGCCGCGCTCGACGCTGTTCATGCTCGTTTCGGCCTTTTCGGGGCTTGAGACGATGCGCTCGGCTTACGCCCACGCGATCGAAGCCGGCTACCGCTTCTATTCCTACGGAGATTCGAGTCTCCTTTTCCGGACCGACAAATGACCGAAACCTTCCAGTTCAATCTCAAGAAGACCGACGGCGGCGCGCGCCTCGGCGAGATCAGCATGCCGCGCGGAACGATCCGCACGCCCGCCTTCATGCCGGTCGGTACGGTCGGCACCGTCAAGGCGATGTATCTCGACCAGGTGCGCGATACCGGCGCCGACATCATTCTCGGCAACACCTATCACCTGATGCTTCGGCCCGGAGCGGAACGCGTCGCGCGCCTCGGCGGGCTTCACAATCTCATCCGCTGGCCGCATCCGATCCTCACCGACAGCGGCGGCTTCCAGGTCATGTCGCTGTCGGGTCTGCGTAAGCTCGACGAAAAGGGGGTCACCTTCAAGAGCCATGTGGACGGCAGCCTGCACCACATGTCGCCGGAACGCTCCATCGAAATCCAGGGCCTGCTCGGCTCCGACATCCAGATGCAACTCGATGAATGCGTGGCGCTTCCCGCCGAGCCCAAAGAAATCGAGCGCGCCATGGAATTGTCCTTGCGTTGGGCCGAGCGCTGCAGGATCGCTTTCGGCGATCAGCCCGGCAAGGCCATGTTCGGCATCGTCCAGGGCGGCGACCAGCCGGACCTGCGCATCCGTTCCGCCGAAGGTCTGAGGGAACTCGACCTTAAAGGCTATGCGGTGGGCGGCCTCGCCGTTGGCGAACCGCAGGACGTCATGCTGAAGATGCTGGAAATCACGCTGCCGGTGCTGCCTGCGGAAAAGCCGCGCTACCTGATGGGTGTCGGCACGCCGGACGATATCCTGAAATCGGTCGCGCGCGGTATCGACATGTTCGACTGCGTCATGCCGACCCGGTCCGGCCGTCACGGCCTTGCGTTCACGCGCCGCGGCAAGGTCAACATCCGCAACGCCCGCCATGCCGAGGATCTGCGGCCGCTCGACGAGGAATCGGCATGCCCGGCGGCGCGGGACTATTCCCGAGCCTATCTGCATCACCTCGTCCGCTCCGACGAGGCGCTCGGCGGCATGCTGCTCTCCTGGAACAATCTGCACTACTATCAGGACCTGATGAAGGGTATCCGCCAGGCGATCGCCGAAGGCCGCTTTGCGGATTTTTATGCCGAGACCCAGGAAATGTGGGCCAAGGGCGATGTTGATCCGGTCTGAGGGCGGGGGTGGTAATTAGATGCCGGTACTGGCGGTGTTGCGGATCATCCTGACGCCGTCGACCTTGTAGCTTCCGTCCATCAGCCGCATTTGGTAGATCGCGGTCCAGTCCTTGCCCTCGCGGGCGCTGATCATCACCTCCTGCAACACCATTTCGCCGCCGCCGATCAGTTTCGAGCGGCCGAAGGCGTAGTTGCCGGCGTGATAGACCGGCTCATAGCTCTTGCGCACCATGTCCAGGAACTGATCTTTGCTCGGATAAAGGCTGCGGATGCCGGGGGAGGCGAAAGAATAGGCCTTTTCCGCATCGTTGCGCAGGAGTGCGTCGATCTGGCCGGAAATGACGGCCTGAGCCTCTGCGACCGGATCTTCGGCTTTGGCGGCGGTGAAGGAAAAGAGAACGAAACTCAGAACGACGTAAAGAGATCGAACGGGCATCGGGTTTCTCCAGGAGCGGGCCCGAAGAGGCTAGCGCCTTTCCGGCAAAGGAGAAGATGGTTCGCGCGAATTTTTCCGGCGGTGCCTTTGGTTGGGCAAACGAATCTGAATGATTACAGGATGATGACACATCGGCCGAAGAGCGAGCGGAATACGCACTTTTCCGTGAATTTTCCCCCTGTGGTGGCGCAGGGCAGGGTCCCATTATCGTCGCTTGCCCGCGGCGTCCCGCGCTGGCAGGAATGCGGCCGGGAACCCTGATTCGCCCGGACTGCCATTTCGATGAAAACCCTTCTGCCGCCGGCCTTGCTTTATTTCAGCAATGCGATCCTGTTCATTTCGCTGTTCACGCGCCTGCCGGCCATCCAGGCCTCGATGGGCATAGACAAGGCGGTTCTCGGCCTCGCGCTTCTAAGTGCGCCCGTCGGTACGTTTCTCGCCCTGCCACTTGCGGGAAGGATCACCGACCGGTTCACGCCGCGGCTGACGGCATTGGTCACGCTGCCGGTCTGCGCCGTGCTGAGCCCGGCCCTGACTGTTCTTCCGGTCGGCGGCTTCGCCATCTGCTTTTTTCTCTTCGGCTTCTTCCGGACGATCTTCGATGTGGCCGCCAACATGATCTCCGCCGGCATCGAGCAGCGCACGGGCACGAAAGTCCTGGCACGCAGCCATGGCTTCTGGTCCGTGGGCCTGCTGGTCGGTTCCCTGTGTTCCGGCTTTCTGGCGGAGAGGGCGGTCGCGCCCTTTCACCAGCAGGTCATGGCCGCCGGCTTCGTCATCGCCGCCTGCCTGCTCGTGTTCTGGATAACGCCGAAGGACGTCGCCCCCGAACCGCAGATGGATCGCAAACGCCCGGCCTATGTCCTGCCGGACCGTACGATCATTCTGATCTGCGTCATGGTCTTCGGACTGTGCATCGTCGAAGGCGCGATCTATGACTGGGGCATCTTCTTTCTGCGCGAAGAACTGAAAGCCGACCCGGCGATCGCCGGCGTGCTCTATGCCGTTTTCACCGTCGGCATGGGGCTGACCAGGCTTTCCGGCGACATGCTGCGCGATAGTTTCGGACCGGTGGTCCTGGTGCGCGCCTCGGCCGTTTCGGTAGCCGCCGGCATCGTGCTTCTTGTGACGACGCCCGGACTGATGCTCGCCGGCGTCGCGCTTTTCCTGATCGGGTGCGGCGTGGCGCTCGCTTTCCCGCTGGCCGTCTCCACGACGATCACGCTCGGCAAAGGGCAGCCGTCGGAAAACCTCGCGGCGCTGGCGCTGACCCTGATGCTTTCCACCATCGGTATTCCGCCGTTGCTCGGTTTCATCGCCGAACATGTCAGTCTTGTCGCGACCTTCCTCGTGCTGCTGCCCTGCGTCGTCGTCAGTTTCCTGATGGCGCCCGTATCGGAAGGCCGCCGCCTTTCCCTGTTTTCCCGCCGCCCTTAGCTGTGGGGAAATCGGGCAGGGGGTGGTCTGCCCCTAATTGGCCATAAGAATGCATAATGGGTTGAGCCCGCGGGCCATAGCCGTTACGACAATGAAAACTGACTTGCCGAAAACAGGTGACACTGTGATCGACCCTTATGAGATGCTTGGTGTTTCCCGCGAGGCGGATGGCGCAGCCATCAAGTCGGCCTATCGCAAACGCGCGAAAACGGCCCATCCGGATGCCGGCGGCGATGTCGACCTGTTCACCAAGCTGACGACGTCCTACGAACTGCTCTGCGATCCGGTACGCCGCAAGGTCTATGACGATACCGGCTATGATCCGGAACTCGCCGACACCAAGGATCTGCAAGGGCTGGTGATCCTCGAAACACTGGTCAACGAGGTCATCCTCGACGAGCGGGAGCCGGGGAGTTTCGATCCGGTTGCCGCCATACGACGCAAGCTCACCGACAGGATCGTCAACGCGCGCTTCCATATCCTGGAGATGGAGCGCCATCGAGCCCGCATTCGCAACCATATGGACCGCATAGGCAGGAAGCCGGAGACGGATGTTCTGGGGCGCATGCTCAGATCACGCTGCGAAGCGATCGGCGAGGCGATCGGCAAGGCGGAGGCCGAGATCGAAAATATCGAGCAGGCCTACGGGATGCTGGATGGCTATTCCTACGAGACGGATGCGATCGAGATCAAGACCGCAGCCGAGTAGATGGCCGACGTCGAAATCCGTCTTGCGCCGCCAATTGCTTCAAATTTTAGCCTTAATCCATTAATTTCAAAAGGAATTTTCCATGGCTCTGACCATACGTGAGGCAATCCGTGACGATGCGGCGACGCTTCTCGGTTTCATCCGCGAGCTGGCGATCTATGAAAAAGCCGAGCATGAGGTCGCGGCGACGGTGGAGACGATTGAAGCGTCCATCTTCGGCAGGAATTCAGTGACGCAGGCTCTGATTTGCGAACGGGACGGCGAGCCGGTCGGCATGGCGATCTGGTTCTTCAGCTATTCGACCTGGCAGGCGAAGAACGGGCTTTACCTCGAAGACCTGTACGTGACGCCGACGGCGCGCGGGCTTGGCGCCGGCAAAGCCATGCTGAAGCGACTGGCCGAGATCGCACTTGAAAATGGCTGCGGCCGTTTCGAGTGGAGCGTGCTCGACTGGAACGAACCGGCCATCCATGTCTATGAAGCGATCGGCGCCGAACCGATGAGCGAATGGATCCGCTACCGGCTGTCCGGCGAGGCGCTGAAAAACTTCGCCGAGAGCTGAGAAGGGTGGGAGACATTAGCCCCGTCAAAGCTCTTGGAAATAGAACGTACCCCGGCTACATCCATGTGGGGGATGAGTTGGAATGTCCGCTTTTGCGCAAAGTAGAAATGTCACTTTTGCTGCCACACGGCATGACGACC